>JACCXR010000130.1 GCA_013696915.1 Euzebyaceae bacterium | reverse complement strand
GCGACCAGAGCAGCAGCGACGACGGGCTGCCTCCCACGTCACCGCCGGCCGCCGACCGCAGGGGGATCACCGCCGCGAGCGCGTCGCCGCCGTCGACCGTCACCGGCCCGATGTCCCCCTGGTCGGGGAGGGGACCTTGCGGCAGCGAGGCAATGGTCCCCCCATCGGCGGCGAGGACCTCCTCTCCGGCGAGGAAGGCCGTCCCGACCGGCACGCGCAGGAGATCCAGGAGCTGCCGATCCGCCCAGAGTCCAGAGATCAGGTAGCCGAGCACCGCCCCCTCGTTGCCCCCGGTCCGGATTTCGCGGGTCTCGAGGAGCACCCCGGCGGGGGGCACCCGCGTCCGGACGGCCTCGGCGATCGCGGCCGGGACGGGGCGGACGTCGACGCCTGCGGCGAACTCTGGCTCGGATGCCACCGAGCCGAGCAGTGCCCCGTCCGGACCCGCGACGACCACCAGGTCGGCGCGACTGTTCTCAAGGTCGGGCAGCGCCCCTTCGAGCCAGGCCTGGATGGCGTCGGTGTCGGCCGCGGCCAGCGCCGCGGCCAGACCTGTGCCCCCGGCGGTGCCAGTCGTGTCGGGCGCCAGCAGGTCGTCCGCGAGATCGCCGGCCCGGCGTCGTTCGGCCTCCACGAGCGCCGAGGCGCTCAACTCCACGAGGCGGAGCTCGTCAGCGGCTCCTTCGCGGGACTCCGCCCGGATCTGAAGCTGGAGCCCGACCACCGCCACCGTCAGCGGCACGACCGTGATCGCAACGAAGAAGAGCGCAAGCCGACCGCGGAGACCCACTCCCGGCATGATGACACCCCCTGACCACGCTAGAAGCCTGAGCCGCCGACGCGACGCCTTTGCACGCTCGCCGCTCCCCGTACGGTCACGCTCACAAACTTGGACCCTATCACGCTGCGTAAGCGAATGATCACAGGAGGTACGCAGGAGTGGCGGACAACCCGACCAAGGCGACCCTGCGCGCCAGCCTGCTCACCGTCCGCGGGGCGATCCCCGGCCCGCAGCGGGCGGCCGCCGCGGCCGAGATCAGGCGACGGGTTGGGGAACTGCCCGAGCTCGCGGACGCGCGCGCGGTGCTCGCCTACGCCGCCTTCGGGGCCGAGGTCGATCTCGATCCCTGGCTGCAGCGCCTCCTCGACGCCGGGGTCGGCGTCTTCCTGCCGTGGGTCGACGGGCCGTCCCTCGGCATCGCCCGGGTCCGCGACCTCGCCGCCGACCTCGCCCCGGGATGGCGCGGCGTCCGCGAGCCGCGGGCAGGCCGCCGCCGCCCCGCCCGACCCGACCGGTTGGAGGCGGTCGTGACGCCGGGCGTCGCGTTCGACCGCACGGGCCACCGGCTGGGGTACGGCGGCGGCCACTTCGACCGGCTGCTCGCGGAGCTCCGGCCGGGCGTCCCCGTCGTGGGCGTCGCGTTCGAACGGCAGCTCGTGGACGCGGTCCCCACCGAACCCCACGACCGCCGGGTCGACGTCGTCGTCACCGAGGAGGCGGTGTACCGGGCTGGAGGCGGCGCGGGTGGGAACGACCCCGGTTCAAGGCATACTTGAGAGGTCATCGTCGCCATGCCAGGAAAGTGAACCGCATGCCCACGTACGAGTACGCCTGCCGCGACTGCGGGGAGCACGTCGAGGTCGTCCAGTCGTTCCGGGACGGGCCGCTGACGACGTGCGGGATCTGCAGCGGGCGGCTCCGCAAGGTGTTCAGTGCCGCGGGGATCATCTTCAAGGGATCCGGCTACTACGTGACGGACTCGCGGAGTGCGCCGTCGACCGCGTCCGGGGCCGACAAGACGGATGGGGACGGGGCTGCGGCGAAGGCCGCGGGGGACGGGGACGCGGGCGACAAGTCCGGAGAAAAGCGCAAGGGCGACAGCGCGGTCGCGGGCGACAAGCGGTCGGACAAGCCCGCGAAGAAGGCGGACGACAAGGCCCCCGCGCCGGCCGCCGAGTCCGCCTGAGGCCCAGTCCCGGCGCGCGCTCCTACACTGCGCCCGGGACCCCCGCGGGGTCCCGCGAACTGCGGAGACCGAGAGGCGAGACGTGAGCGAGCAGCAGATCCAGGTCGGCATCTTCGGCGGCTCGGGGTTCTACCGGTTCCTGGACGACGCTCGCGAGGTGACGGTCGACACGCCCTACGGCGCTCCGTCGGCGCCGGTCGTCGTCGGGGAGATCGCCGGGCGGGCCGTCGGATTCCTGCCGCGGCACGGCCCCCGTCACGAATTGCCGCCCCACCGCATCAACTACCGCGCGAACGTCTGGGCGATGAAGCACCTCGGCGCGAGCGACCTGATCCTGCCCTGCGCCGCCGGCAGCCTGCAGAAGGCCGTCGAGCCGGGCTCGTTCGTGATCTGCGACCAGGTCATCGACCGCACCAGCGGCAGGGTGGACACGTTCTACGACGGGCCGATGTCCACGCACGTGTCGTTCGCCGACCCCTACGACGCCGAGATGCGCCAGGTGGCGATCGGCGCGGCGAAGGGCCTCGGCATCGCCGTCCACGAGCGCGGCACGGTCGTGGTGATCCAGGGGCCCCGCTTCTCGACGAAGGCGGAGTCCAAGTGGTTTTCGGCGATGGGGTGGGAGGTCATCAACATGACCCAGTACCCCGAGGTGATCCTCGCCCGCGAGCTCGAAATGGCGGGGCTCAACATCTCGTTGATCACCGACTACGACGCGGGGCTCGAGGACGATCCCGACGTGGAGCCGGTCTCCCACGCGGCGGTGATCGAGGTCTTCCAGGCGAACAACGCCAAGCTGCGGGAGCTGCTGTTCGCGATCGTCCCGAAGCTGCCGCTCTCGGCGGACCGGCCCGCGCTGCGGGCGCTCACCGGCGCACGCATGGAGGCCTGAAGGTCCCCCATCCGTCCCTCCGCCCGCATGGGGGCCTGACGGGCCTGATCCGTCCCTCTGCCCGCATGCGGGCCTGACGGGGCCCCATCCGTACATCCGCCCGGCCTCCGTCGCGGTTCGTCCACAGGACCGGCGGTCCGCGGGCTGCGCCAAGCCGCCGGGTGCGCGATGGTGCGGGCATGGCAGACCGACGGCGCCCGGGCCGGCTGGCGGGGCTCGTCCGCGGGCCGGCCCTCGCCCTGCCCCGCCCGCTGGACGCGGTCTCGGAGCGGTGGGCCCGGGTGCCGCCCCGCATGCGCGGCCTCCTGCTCCTGCTGCTGCTGTGCGCGGGCGCGGCATGGTCGCAGGGCAGGATCCAGGCCGCGGAGACCCGCTGGGGCGGCGCGCCCGTGACCGTCCTCCGCGCGACCACCGACCTGGCGGTCGGCGCGACCGTCGAGGGGCTCGAGCGGGTCCGCCTCCCGCCGGCGGCGGTGCCGCCCCGCGCCGCCCTCGACGCACCCGACGGCGCCGTGCTCGCACTGGCTCTGCCCGAGGGGGCGGTGCTCACCGACAGCCACCTGGACGCGCGCGGACCCGCCGCCGGGCTGCCCAGGTCGCTGCGGGCGGTGCCCGTCCCGGTCGAGCCCGGCTGGCGGGTCACCCCGGGCGGCTGGGTCGACGTGTGGGTGCTCGGCGCTGGCAGCGAGCCGTCCCGCCTGGTCGCGCGCTCCCGGGCGGTCCTCCAGGTGCGCCAGGACGGCTCCGCGGTCGCGGCCCTGCTCGCGCTGGCCGTCGACGAGGTCGGTCCCGCGACCGAGGGCCTCGCCCTCGGGCGGGTGCTCCTGGCCCATGCGCCGCCGCCGGCGGCCGAACCGGAGGAGGAGACAAGCCCGCCGCGGCCGGCCGTCAGCGGTGGACCAGGCGCTCCAGGGCGACCTCGAAGCCGGGCAGCAGCGGGCTCGACAGGACGCCGCCCGGGCCGACGTCGACGGGCGGGGCGAACGTCGTCGACCCGTCGGCCGGCTTCCGGTGGATCATGGCGGCGGGCTCACGCGGGTCGATCAGCCAGAACTCGGTGACGCCCACGCGGGCGTAGTCGGTCTGCTTGCGAAAGAGGTCCAGCGTGCGGGTGCTCGGCGAGACCTCGACCGCGAGCGCGGGTGGTCCGCTCCATGCCGGCGGCTGCCCGGGCGGAGCGCACCGCTCTGGCGGGTACCAGGCGGCGTCCGGGAGATAGCCGCGATTGGCGGTGATCTGCACGGCGGGGTCGAAGGTGACTTCCCCGCGGCCCTCACCGGCCTGCGTCCAGGCGTCGATCGCACCCAGTAGACGCATGATCACCTGCTGGTTGAGGGGTACGGGCGGATTCAGGACGACCTCCCCGTCGATCAGCTCGGCGTGACGGTAGACGTCGTCGTCGGGGAGCTCGAGGAACTCCTCCCAGGTGATGCCGGTCGGAACCGGCGTGGCGGCCGCGCTCATCGCCCCCATCGTAGGTCCTAGCCTCCGGCCAGCGTCATGCCCTCGATCAGCAGGGTGGCGCCGCCCATCCCGCCGCCGAAGGGCAGGAAGCGCAGGTCGGAGCCGACCGCGCCGAGGCCGGTGAGCATCTCGGGGATGGTGCCGGCGATCACCGCCTCGCGGACCGGCTCGGCGAGCTGGCCGTCGCGGATCATCAGGCCTGCGGCGCCGACGCTGAAGTCGCCGCTGATCGGGTTCGCCCCGGAGTGGATGCCCATGACCTGCTGGCAGTAGAAGCCGGTCCCGGCGCGGGCGAGCAGCGCCTGCTGATCCTCGTCGCCGGGCGCGAGGAAGAGGTTCGTCGGGGCGACGCCCGGCGGGCTCTTGAAGCCCGCCCGGCTGGCGTTGCCCGTGCTGGCGGTGCCGTCCTTGGCGGCGGTGTAGCTGTTGTGCAGCCACCCCGAGATGACCCCGTCCTCGATCAGGGGTGTGCGGCCGGTCGCGACGCCCTCGCCGTCCCACGGCGCGGCGGCGGGACCCTCCATCAGGCTGCCGTCGTCGACCAGCGTCAGGTGCACCCCGCCGACGCGCTCGCCCACGCGGCCGGCGAACAGGCTCCGGCCCTTCTGCACGGACTCGGCGGTCAACGCGCCGGCGAGGACGCCGAGGAACGACGCGGTGACGAACGGGTCGAACACGATCGGGACCTTGGCGCTCGCGGGCTTGCGCCCGCCGAGCAGCCGTGTCGCGCGCAGGACGGCCTCGGCGGCGGCGGCCTCCAGGTCCAGGTCGCGCAGCAGCCGTCCCATGTCCAGGCCGTAGGCGCTGGTGCTCGCGCCGTCGGCCTCGGCCAGCACCTCCACGACGACGTAGGCGTCGCACCGGGTGTACGACCCGCGCAGACCGGTCGTCGATGCGATCGCCGCGGTCCGGACGCCGTCGCCGTACGTCGCGCTGTCGACGCCCTTGACGGGCGGGCCGGCGCCGCGAGCGGCCGCCTCGAGCGCGAGGGCGGCGTCGACCTTCGCCTGTGCCGGCACCTCCTCGAACGCGGGGTCGTACAGGCCCGGCATGTCAGCGGGCGGCCGGTCACGGTCCGGCCGCGGGAGCACGTTCGCCTCGTCGGGCGTGGACACGGAGGCGTTCGCCCGCGCCTCGTCGAGGGTCTCGGCCAGCGCCGCCTCGCCGAGGTCGGCGGTGTAGGCGTAGCCGACCCGCCCGCCGCTGATCACGCGCACCCCGACGCCCCTGGTCCGTGCCGAGGACAGCGCCTCGACCTCGCCGTCATAGGCCTTGACGGTCGTGTCGGTCTCGTCCACGCCGTACGCCTCGACGTGCTCGCCGGGGCCGGCCCGGTCGACGATGCCGTCGAGCAGCTGCTGGAGATCCTTCACCCCGTGCCCCCGACCGTGATCCGACTTATCCGCAGGGTCGGGGTGCCGAACGCGACCGGCACCCCCTGGCCCTCCTTGCCGCAGATGCCCTGCCGCGTCTCGAAGTCGGTCCCGAGCGCGTCGACCCGCCCCAGCACGGTGGGGCCGTCGCCGACGAGGTTGGCGCCTCGGACGGGGGTCGTGACCTCGCCGTCTTGGATGAGGTACGCCTCGGTGATGCCGAACACGAAGTCGCCCGAGGCGGGGTCGACCTGCCCGCCACCGAGCGACCTGCAGTAGACGCCGTTGGCGACGCTGCGGACGATCTCGTCCGGGTCGTCCTCCCCGGGCAGGATGAACGAGTTCGTCATCCGCGGGATGGGCAGGTGCGCGTACGACTGGCGCCGGCCGTTGCCCGAGGCGGCGATGCCGAGCTGCGCCGCCCGGATCCGGTCGCTCATGTAGTCGGTGCAGACGCCCCGATCGAACAGCACCGTGCGCTGCGCCGGCGTCCCCTCGTCGTCGAAGCTGAAGCTCCCCCAGCCGCCGGCCACGGTGGCGTCGTCGACGCCGGTGAAGATCGGCGTGCCGAGCCGCTCGCCGCGCCGGCCGGCGTAGACGCTCGCGTCCTTCGCGACGATGTCCGCCTCCATCCCGTGGCCGCAGGCCTCGTGGAACAGCACACCGCCGCCGCCGGCAGCCAGGACGACCGGGAGCTCCCCCGCCGGCGCGGGCACCGAATCGAGCATCACGACCGCGCGCTCGGCGGCGAGCCGACCGACCTGGTCTGGGGGGTGACGGTCGAACAGCTCGTGGCCGACCGCGTCGCCGGGGCCCTCGAAGCCGGTCTGGACGACGCCGTCGCGCGCGGCGACGACCTGGGCGACCAGCCGGGTGCGCACTCGCTGCTCGGTGGACCGGTGCCCTTCGGAGTTCGCGATGTACAGGTCCTGGGTCGCGTCGGCGTAGAGGACGGTGACCTGCCGGACCGCGCCGTCAACCCCGCGGGCCGCGTCGTCCGCGGTCTGGACGATCCGGACGAGCGCCGGCCGGTCGGCGGCGAGCGGGTCGCGCTCCGCGGGGTGGGTGACCGCCGGCGTCGCCGTCGTGAGATCGGCCACCCGGGTCTGGGCCTGCCCCTGGATCGCCGCCGCCGCGACCCTCGCAGCATCGACGAGCGCCTCCCGGGTCAGCACGTTCGTGTAGGCGTAGGCGGTCTGCCGTCCGCGCAGCACCCGGATGCCGGCGCCGCGGTCACGACCGGACACGAGCTCCTCGATCTTGCCGTCGTCGAGTCGGAGATTGCGGCCGCGCCGCGTCTCGGCGAACACCTCGGCGAAGTCACCGCCCCCGGAGAGCGCGGCGGACAGCACGGCCTTGGTGTCGGCGTCGTCGAGCATGGCGCTCATCCTGCCACGGCGGCGCGCGGCTACTCCTCGTCGTGCGGCGGCTCGAACAGCGCGTGGTCGGTCGCGCCGGCCGCCTCTGCGCCGTGCGCCGCCCGACCAGCTCGTAGGGGCGCAGCGCCGGCATGGGGGCCTCGACCTTGGCGTGGCCCTTGTGCGCCGCGACGACCATGGCGTGGTAGCGCTCCGCCGCCTCGGCGAACTCGTCGGTGTGGTAGCCGCGCCCGTCGAGGATCGGCCCCTCCACACC
>JACCXR010000091.1 GCA_013696915.1 Euzebyaceae bacterium | reverse complement strand
ACGAGGTTTACAACGCCTGGACCGGATAAGAGCAGCTGCGCAAGGCGTTCCACCAAGACACAGCCGAGCAGGCCATCACGCTGCTCGACGAGTGGCTGGCGTGGGCGTCACGATCGAAGCTGCCCGCGTTCGTCAAGCTCGCCCGCACCATCCGCAAGCACAAGACCCGTATCCACGCCGCGCTCGTCCACGGGCTTTCCAACGCACGCGTGGAGAGCATGAACCACAAGCTGCGGCCGATCATGCGAAGAGCCTTCGGCTTCCGCCCCGTCGAAGCGCTCATCGGACTCGCGATGCTCGCCCATGGCGGCCTCTGCCCGCCCCTACCAGGCCGAGTCACAACGGCGTGATTCGACCCACGGATCGTTGAGAAGACCCGGAAAGTGCCGCGACTACGGCAGCGCCCTGAGTACCGAAGGTGCCTCGAGCACCGAAGGTGCGGCCGGTACGGAGAACGCGGAACCCACGAAGGCTGCGGACCTGCGGAGCCGGCCGACATTGCAGCGGGTGTTCGCGAGGTCGATAGGCAGGTTCTGGCCGTACGCCTTACCCCCAACCCGTCGGCGGGCCGCCACGTCGTCAGCGACCAGGCTGGGGTCGACAGCCTGTGGCAGACGTTCGAGATGGACGGGTCCGCCCCACTCCGGCACCTGCGACAACGCGGCACAGGTGCGCGCCGTCGATGCCACGGCCTTCGCGAATGACCCGAATGACGACACCAATCACGATGTCCACGCCGCCGGTCTACTTCGACGCGAGCTGTGCTGAACTCCTGCGCATCGACCCTTCAAACCCCCGGCCGCGGACGGCTGTACGTGCGTGATCGCCATTCCTCTCGAGGTGGCCGAGAGCCTCGATGGCCCTGTGGGCTACATCGCCTGCGGTGGGCGTCACGAAGCCCGGAGCGCCCAGTGCGCAGATCCAACGGACAACGCTGTCCCTGCGGATGAGCCCATCCCGGGTCCGTACTAGGCCGTACTAGGCCGCCCCAGGCCTCGGAGCGACGGGGGGCCGGAGGACCAAAGGGCGGCGCTGCCTCGGCTGGAGGCGACTGCCTCTCGATTCTGCGAGCCGGAAGCCGTCGCCCCACCGCCCGCCCTGGAGGACCCTTGGAAAAGCGAAGGGCCCGGCGCTCTTGCCGCACCGGGCCCGCTATTCGGTTGTGATCCGCCCATCCGGTGCCCGGCGACTCTTGTCGCCGCCGGCCACCTGCCGGTGGGGGAACGGTCCCGAAGCTTGTGTATCGTCCCGCCGGGGGGAGAACTGTACCCCCGATCGGGCCTTCGCGCTACCCCCGCTCCTCACCGCCGGAGCCGGCCAGCTCCACGGGGGGCACGTCCGGCGGCGAGTCGACCGCGCGGAAGGCGATCTGGTCGGATTCCACGTCGGCCACGATCAGCTGGCTGGCCTGGAACTCCCCCCACAGGATCTTCTCGGAGAGCACATCCTCGATCTCGCGCTGAATGGTGCGGCGCAGCGGCCGGGCCCCGAGCGCGGCGTCGTAGCCCTTGTCCGCGAGCCACGTCTTCGCGTCCTCGGTGAGCTCGATGTCGAGGTCCTTGGACCTCAACTGCTCCTTCACGCGCTTCATCATCAGGTCGACGATCGACTTGACCTGGTCGCGGGTCAACTGGTGGAAGACGATCGTCTCGTCGATGCGGTTGAGGAACTCGGGCCGGAAGTGGCGCTTCAGCTCCTCGTTCACCTGCTCCTTCATGCGGCCGTAGGTGTCGCGCTCGTCGTTGGAGGCCGCAAACCCCATGGCTGGCGCCCCGAGGTTCCGGGTGCCCAGGTTCGACGTCATGATCAGCACGGTGTTCTTGAAGTCCACCTGCCTGCCCTGCGCGTCGGTCAGACGGCCGTCCTCCAGGATCTGGAGCAGGGCGTTGAAGACGTCGGGGTGGGCCTTCTCGACCTCGTCGAACAGCACGACGGAGAACGGCCGGCGGCGGACCGCCTCGGTGAGCTGGCCGCCCTCCTCGTAGCCGACGTAGCCCGGCGGCGACCCGATCAGGCGGGACACGGTGTGCTTCTCCATGTACTCCGACATGTCGAGGTGGATGAGCGCGTCCTCGTCGCCGAAGAGGAACTCGGCGAGCGTCTTCGCCAGCTCGGTCTTCCCCACCCCGGAGGGCCCCAGGAAGATGAACGACCCAGAGGGCCGCTTCGGGTCCTTGAGCCCGGAACGCGTGCGGCGGATCGACTTGGAGACCGCGGCGACCGCGTCCTCCTGACCGATGATCCGGCGGTGGAGCTCGGCCTCCATGCGCAGCAGCTTGGCGGTCTCCTCCTCGGTGAGCTTGAACACCGGGATGCCGGTCCAGTTGGAAAGAACCTCGGCGATGTCCTCCTCGTCGAGGGTCAGGACCGAGTCCATGCCGTCGGACTTCCACTCGCGCTCGCGGTTCGCCTTGCGCTCGAGGAGCCGCTTCTCGTCGTCGCGCAGCTTCGCGGCCTTCTCGAAGTCCTGCTCGTCGATCGCCGACTCCTTCGCCTTGCGGACCCGGCCGGCCTCCTCCTCGAGGTCCTGGAGGTCCGGCGGGGCGGTCAGGCGGCGGATCCGGAGGCGCGAGCCGGCCTCGTCGATCAGGTCGATGGCCTTGTCCGGCAGGAACCGGTCGGAGATGTAGCGGTCGGCGAGGTTGCCGGCCGCGACCAGCGCCTGGTCGGTGATCGTCACCCGGTGGTGCGCCTCGTAGCGGTCCCGCAGCCCCTTGAGGATCTCGATCGTGTGGGCGACCGACGGCTCCTCCACCCGGATCGGCTGGAAGCGGCGCTCCAGCGCGGCGTCCTTCTCCAGGTGCTTGCGGTACTCGTCGATCGTGGTGGCGCCGATCGTCTGGAGCTCGCCGCGGGCCAGCATGGGCTTGAGGATGCTCGCGGCGTCGATTGCGCCCTCCGCGGCGCCCGCGCCGACGAGCGTGTGGAGCTCGTCGATGAACAGGACGATGTCGCCGCGGGTGGTGATCTCCTTCAGCACCTTCTTCAGGCGCTCCTCGAAGTCGCCGCGGTAGCGGCTGCCGGCCACGAGCGCGCCGAGGTCGAGCGTGTAGAGCTGCTTGTCCTTGAGCGTCTCCGGGATGGTCCCGTTGACGATCATCTGGGCGAGGCCCTCGACGATGGCCGTCTTGCCGACGCCGGGCTCGCCGATGAGCACGGGGTTGTTCTTCGTGCGCCTCGACAGCACCTGCATGACCCGCTCGATCTCGCGCTGCCGGCCGATGACGGGGTCGAGCTTGCCCTCGCGGGCGAGCTGGGTGAGGTTGCGCCCGAACTGGTCGAGGACGGGGGAGCCCTTGGGGTCCTCGCCCGGGCCGCCGGAGACGCCGGCCTTGCCCTGGCCGCTGGGCCCTGGCTCGCCGCCCGCGTATCCGGAGAGCAGCTGGATGACCTGCGAGCGCACCCGGTTCAGGTCGGCGCCGAGCTTTTGCAGCACCTGGGCGGCGACGCCCTCGCCCTCGCGGATGAGGCCGAGGAGGATGTGCTCCGTGCCGATGTAGTTGTGGCCCAGCTGGAGGGCCTCGCGCAGCGACAGTTCCAGCACCTTCTTGGCGCGGGGGGTGAAGGGAATGTGGCCGGCGGGTGCGGTCTGGCCCTGGCCGATGATCTCCTCGACCTGCTCGCGGACGCCCTCCAGGGAGATGCCCAGCGACTCGAGCGCCTTCGCGGCGACGCCCTCGCCCTCGTGGATCAGGCCGAGCAGGATGTGCTCGGTGCCGATGTAGTTGTGGTTGAGCATCCGCGCCTCTTCCTGCGCGAGCACCACAACCCGTCGGGCCCGGTCGGTGAATCTCTCGAACATGCACTGCCCCCTGCTCGGGTGCCTAGGGAGGAACTGTAGCACCGGGCCCCTGTGCGGCCGTGTGGCGGACGGCACACCCCCGCGGTCTCGGGAGGGTGGGACGCGGCGCGGTGCGCCGAGGTTCCCGGGTGGCCGCGAGCGTCGAAGTCGCCTTCAGATCGGCGCGCATGACGCGCAGTTGAGGCGCCGCCCGCGTGCTCCGGCCTTGTCCCAGGGTAGCTCCGGCCTTGTCCCAGGGTAGCTCGGGCCTACTCCGGACGCAGGGTCGGGAAGAGCACGACGTCGCGGATGGTCTGGACGTCGGCGAGGAGCATGACGAGGCGGTCGACGCCCAGGCCGAGGCCGCCCATCGGCGGCATGCCGAACTCCATGGCCCGCAGGTAGTCCTCGTCGACGGCCATGGCCTCCTCGTCGCCGGCGGCCCTGGCTCTGGACTGTCCCTCCAGGCGCTCGCGCTGGTCCACCGGGTCGGTGAGCTCCGTGAAGGCGTTGCCGAGTTCGCGGCCGGCGACGATGGGCTCGAACCGCTCGGTCACCCTGGGGTCGTCGCGGTGGCGGCGCGCCAGGGGGCTCACCTCCACCGGGTAGTCGACGACGAACGTCGGATCCCACAGCGCGTGCTCGACGAGCTTCTCGTAGAGTTCCAGAACCAGCTTGCCGGTTCCCCACGCGTCCTCGACTCCGACGTCGTGCTCGGCGCAGACCTTGCGGAGGACGTCGACGGGGAGGTCGTAGTCGAGGTCATCGCGGCCGGTGGCTTCGCGGACCAGGTCGAGCATCGTCCGCCGCGGCCAGTCGCCGCCGAGCTCCACCGGCCGGCCGGCGTACTCCAGGGAGGTCGTGCCGACCGACTCGACCGCGGACCGCTGCACGAGCGCCTGGGTTAGCTGCATGATGTCGGCGTAGTCGGCGTGGGCCTCGTAGGACTCCAGCATCGTGAACTCGGGGTTGTGCCGCGGCGACAGTCCCTCGTTGCGGAACACCCGGCCGATCTCGAAGACCCGCGTCATGCCGCCGGCGACGAGCCGCTTGAGGTAGAGCTCCGGCGCGATGCGCAGGTACAGGTCGATGTCGAGGGCGTCGTGGTGGGTCACGAACGGCTTGGCCGTCGCGCCGCCCGGGATGGGGTGCAGCAGCGGTGTCTCCACCTCGACGTACCCGCGGTCGGTCAGCTCGGCCCGCAGCGCCGCGGTCACCCGTGAGCGGATCGCGAAGACGCGGCGGGCGTCGGCATTGACGGCCAGGTCGACGTAGCGCTGCCGGAAGCGGGTCTCGAGGTCGCGGACGCCGTGCCACTTGTCCGGCAGGGGTCGCAGCGACTTGCCGATCAGCGTGACCCCGCGCGCCTGGACCGTGAGCTCGCCCCGCCGGCTGCGGATCAGCTCGCCCTCGGCGGCGACCCAGTCACCGACGTCGAGGCCGGTCACGGCGGCCATGCCGGGCTCGCCGAGGACGTCGAGCTGCGCCATGACCTGCAGTTCGGCGTCCCCCTCACGAAGGACGAGGAACACGAGCTTGCCGTGGCCGCGGCGCAGGACCAGCCGCCCGGCCACGCCGACGTTGGTGCCGCTGGCTTCCCCGGCTTCGAGCCGGTCGTCCCACGTCTCGCGGATGGCCGCGAGCCTGTCCGGCACCCGCACGCCCGCCGGGTAGGGGTCGACCCCCGCGGCCCGCAGGGCGGAGAGCTTGCGCCGGCGGTCGGAGATCAGCTCGTCGAGACGGCCGCCGTCTGGCTCGGTCGGGGGGTCCATGGTCGCCGAGGCTACTTCCCGCCTGACCGACCGGCGACCGGCGACCGGACGGCGATCGGTCGGAGTTCCATGACGGTCGCTGCGCGACCGCCACCACCGAGGTCACGAGAACCGCCGCGGACGAGCCTCGGCGATTCGCGGCTCAGGTGTTGCGGTCCCAGACGATGCGCAGGCCCTTGAGCGTCAGCCAGGGATCGTGGTGGTCGATGCGCCGGCACTGCTCGACGATCGCGTCGGCGAGCCCGCCGGTCGCGATGACGACCGCGTGGCCGCCGAGCTCGCCGGTCAGCTCCTCGACGATGCGGTCCACCTGCCCCGCGAAGCCGTAGACCGCGCCGGACTGCATCGCCTCGACGGTGCTGCGGCCGATCGGCGAGCGCGGCGGGCGCAGCTCGACCGTCGGAAGCTGCGCCCCGCGCGCCGACAGCGCCTCCATCGAGGAGACGACCCCCGGCGCGATGGCGCCGCCGATGAACTCGCCCTTCCCGCTGTAGACGTCGAAGCTCGTCGCGGTCCCGAAGTCCACGACGATGCCCGGTCCCCCGTATCCGCAGTAGCCGGCGAGGGCGTTGACGAGCCGGTCCGCCCCCACCTCGCGGGGGTTGTCCATCCTGATCGCCATGCCGGTGCGCGTGCCGGGCTCGACGACGATCGGCGGGAAGTGGAAGTACCGGGTGGTCATCTCGCGGAGGCGCTCGGTCATGACCGGCACCACCGAGGAGATCACCACCCCGTGGACGTTGCGCGAGAACGAAAGGTTCTCGAACGCCATGAACCCCTGGAACAGCAGCGCCAGCTCGTCGGCGGTCCGCCGGGAGTCGGTGTTGACCCGCCAGTGCTGCGCGAGCTCGTCGCCGTTGAACACGCCGATGACCGTCTGGGAGTTGCCGACCTCCACCGCGAGGAGCACGTCAGCCCTCCGGCGGCGCGAAGTCGAGCCCGATGTCGAGCGCGGTGGCGGAGTGGGTGAGGGCCCCGACGGCGATGGCGTCGACGCCGGTGCTCGCGACGGCCCACGCGGAGCCCAGCGCGATGCCGCCGCTCGCCTCGACGAACACGGGCGCGTCCTGCCGCCGGCAGCGCGCCACCGCAGCCGGGAGGTCGTTGTGGTCGAAGTTGTCCAGCAGCACCGACCGCGCCCCGCCGGCCAGCGCCTCCTCCAGCTCCTCGAGCGAGTCGACCTCGACCTGGACCGGCAGCCCGTCCGCGGCCGCCAGCGCCCGCCGCGTCGCCTCGGCGACACCCCCCGCGGCGACGGCGTGGTTGTCCTTGACCAGCAGTCCGTCGTAGAGGCCGCGGCGGTGGTTGACCCCGCCGCCCGCGACCACGGCCGCCTTCTGCAGGTCGCGCATCCCCGGGATGGTCTTGCGGGTGTCGCGGACGGCACATGCCGTTCCGTCGAGCTCCGCGACGTACCGGGACGTCGCCGTGGCGACGCCCGAGAGCTGCGAGAGCAGGTTGAGGGCGGTCCGCTCGCCGGCCAGCAGCGACCGGGTGCGGCCGCGGGCGGAGGCGATGACGGTCAGGGGCTCGACGTGGTCGCCGTCGGCCACCCGCGGCTCCACCACGACCTCCGGGTCGACCGCGGCGAACACCGCGTGCACGGCGGCGAGGCCCGCGACGACACCGGCCTCGCGGGCGACGAATGCGGCGCCCGCGGTCGCGTCGGCGGGCACGGTGGCGGCGGCCGTGACGTCGCCGGCGTCCGCCAGATCCTCCGCCAGGGCCGCCGCGACGATCTGCTCCAGCGTCACGGCTCGACGTCTCCTCGTGTCCGGGCTGCGGGCTCCAACCGGATGTTGTCGATCAGCCGCGTGGTGCGCCCGGCTGCGGCGACGCGCGCGGCGACCAGTGCCTGTGCGGGACCGGCCACGATGCCTTCGAGCGGGTCCAGGGTCTCCGGGTCGACCACCTCCGCGTAGTCGAGCAGGAGCCCGGGCGCCGCAGCGAGTCTAGAGCGCAGCTCGTCGCGGGCACGGGCCGCGTCGCCGTCCCACGTCGCGGCGGTGTGGCGCAGGGCCGCGGGCAGCGCGAGCGCGTGACGGCGCGCGGCTCCGTCCAGGTAGACGTTGCGGCTGGACAGCGCGAGGCCGTCCGCGGCCCGGATCAGCGGGCAGCCGACGACCATGACCGGGACATCGAGGTCGCGGACCATGGCGCGGACGACGACGAGCTGCTGGAAGTCCTTCTCCCCGAAGTACGCGCGGTCCGGCTGGACGGCGTTGAACAGCTTGGCCACGATCGTCGTCACACCCTCGAGGTGGCCGGGACGGGACGCGCCCTCGAGCCGCTCGGTGAGGCCGCCGACCGCGACGGTGGTGCGCCGCCCGGGCGGCGTGAACTCCGCGGCGAGCGGTGCGAAGACCGCCGCCACCCCGAGGGGTTCGAGCAGCCCCCGGTCGCGGTCCGGGTCGCGGGGGTAGGCGGCGAGGTCCTCCGAGGGCCCGAACTGCAGGGGGTTGACGAACACGCTCACCACGGCGACGTCGCACTCCGCCGCGGCGGCGCGCACGAGCGACAGGTGCCCGTCGTGGAGGGCACCCATCGTGGGCACCAGCCCGATCCGCTCGCCGGCGCGGCGGTGGGGGGCGAGCCGGCCGCGGAGCGTGGCGACGTCCCGGACGAGCTCCATCATGCCGCACCCCGTTCCGAACCCCGGGCTGTGTCGACTGGGTCGTCTATCGCCACCCTCAGTCGACACAGGCCGGTGTCGGGCGTGGTGGTCACGCCTCGCCGAACAGGGCGTCCGCGACCGCGTCCGCGGCCTCGGGGTCGAGGCCGGCGCGCCGGGCGTGGCGCAGCATCAGGCGGGACAGGGCGAGGTAGGCCTCGACGGCCTCGGGCATGACCGCGCGGAGCTCGGCGAGCTGGCGCGTCACCGTCCCGGCGTCGCCGCGGCGCACCGGTCCCGTCAGCGCCGCCGCCCCCCGCTCGGCCGCGTTGCCCGCGGACGTCGTGACCAGCGGCCCGAGGAACCGCCCCGGGTCCTCCACGCCGGCGCCGAGCAGGAGGTCGCGGGCCAGCGTCACGACCGTCGCGGTCGCGTTGGAGCCCACGGTCAGGCCCGCGTGGTACAGCGTGCGCGAGCGGGCGGGCACGGTGACGGGGCTCCCGCGGAGGTCGGTGACGAGCACCCGGGCCCAGCCGAGCGCCTCGTCCGAGTCCGCCGTCACGGCCCAGGAGGCGCCGGGCAGCCGCGCGAGCCCGCGGTCGGGGTCGGGGAACGTCATCGCGGGATGGCACGCGGCCACCGACGCCCCGGCGAGCTGCGCCGGGCGCAGCACGTCGGGGCCGAGGCCGCCCGAGACGTGCACCCAACGGCTGCCCTCGGCGACGCCGTCCGCCGCCGCAGCCGCGCGCGCCACCCCCGCGATCGCGTCGTCCGGGACGCACAGGAGCACGAGGTCGACGTCCTTCGCGGCCGCGGTGACGGGGGCCGCCGCCGCGGCGGGGAACCGCCCGCGGAAGGACCCCAGCGACTCCGGCGACCGGCCGGCCACGGCGACGACCTCGTACGCCGGCGAGGGGAGTGCGAGCGCCAGGGCCGTGCCCACCCGGCCGGGTCCGATGACGGCGACGCGGGTCACGGTGCCGGGCTCGGACGGCGGGCCGGCACGCGGATCTGGCTGCCGATCGCCGTGATCCCCTCGATCGGTGCGAGGCGTCCCAGCGCCGTCGCGAGTGACGAGCCGTCCGGCAGCGGCGTCCCAGGGGCCACCTCGAGCAGCGGCACCAGCGCGAAGGCCCGTTCCGTGAGCCGGGGGTGGGGGATCTCCAGTGTCCTCGTCGCCACGATCCGCCCGTCGTAGAGCAGGATGTCGACGTCGATCGTCCGCGGGCCCCACCGCTGGGTCCGGACCCGCCCGAGCGCCCGCTCGACCGAGTGGCACAGCCCCAGCAGGCGGCGCGGCGAATGCCGCGTGATCACGCGCACGGCGATGTTGTAGTAGGCCTCCTGCTCGGGCCCGCCGACCGGTTCGGTCTCGTAGACGGTGGAGACGGCGTCCACGCGGGTCCTCGGGTCCGCGTCGAGCAGCCCGACAGCGTCCTGCAAATGGTCGAAGCGGTCGCCCAGGTTGCTGCCGAGCCCGAGGAAAGCGACCTCGTCCCGCAGCGGCGGGAGCAGCGCGCTCATCCGCCGGCGCCGCGGGCGCGGCGCAGCACGACCGCGACGTGGTCGAGATCTTCGGCGATCGGGGCCTGCGGTTTGCCCACGCGGACTTCGACGGCCTCCACGCGCGGATCGTCCAGCGCCAGCTCGGACAGATGCCCGGCGAGCGCCTCGATCAGGTCGAAGCGGGTCTCGCGGACCGCGGTCGCCACGCGCTGCGCCAGGTCCCCGTAGTGGACGGTGTCACCGAGGTCGTCGCTCCTCGCCGCCGGGCCGAGATCGAGCTCCAGCACGAGGTCGACGACGAACGTCTGCCCCTCGCGCCGCTCTGCCTCCGTCACTCCGTGCCGTCCGAACGCCCGCAGCCCCCTGATCTCGATCCGGTCCACCGCGAAAGCATAGGACGTGGTCGCGAGAGCGCAGGCGCTATCATATTCCTGTGGAACTTCGGAGCTGGATCTTCCAGGCCCGCAGGGCCGCCGGCATGTCGCAGCGCGATCTCGCCGAGGCCGCCGGGGTCCCGCAGTCGACCGTGGCCCGCATCGAACGAGGTGTGATCGATCCGCGTGCGAGCACGCTCAACCGTCTGCTCAAGGTCTGTGGGCTGGAGCTGACCGTCCAGCGCGAGAGCGTCGATGCGAATGGGGTCGACCGGACGCTGATCCGGTCGCAGCTGCAGATGGCGCCGACCGAACGAGTGGACGCCAACGTCAAGACCGCCGCTTTCGCCGAAGGCCTGCAGAAGGCCGTGGCCGCATCGCGCCCCGATGTTCGCGCCTGAGGCGATCGTGGCGACGCTCGGTCGCCACAGGGTGCGATACGTCATGGTCGGGGGCCTCGCCGCGGTGAGCCTGGGTTCCCCACTGGTGACCAACGACATGGACATCTGCTACGACCGGCGCCGCGACAACCTTGAACGGCTCGCGTCGGCACTGCGCGAACTGCGCGCGACGCTCCGGGGCGCTCCGCCGGGGTTGCCGTTCCAACTCGACGCCGAGACGTTGCACCGCGGCGACGCTTTCACCTTCGACACGGATGCGGGACCCTTCGACATCCTCGGCACGCCATCGGGGACGGGGGGGTTCGACGACCTCCAGAGGGGAGCGGTCAAGACAGTGCTCTGGGGGCACGCGGTCGCGGTGGCGGGAATCGATGACCTCATCGCGATGAAGCGTGCCGCCGGACGACGCAAGGACCTCGGCGCGCTGCCGCATCTCGAGGCGCTCGCCGACGAGTTGCGGCACCTGCCGGAGCCATGAGCGTCAGGCGACCGTGGCGCCGGGCTCGACGCCGTCCTCCACCCGGAGGAGCCGGACCGTGCCGTCGGGCTCGATGGCTCCGAGGACGAGGAACTCGCTCGGGAACCCGGCGATGCGCTTCGTGCCGAGGTTGATCGCGCCGACGACCAGCCGGTCGAGGATCTCGGCACGGTCGTAGTTGGTGATCTGCGCGCTGGTCCGCAGCGTGCCGACCGCCGGGCCGAAGTCGACGGTCAGCTTCCACGCCGGCTTCCGCGCCTCCGGGAACGCCTCCACGGCAACGACCCGGCCGACGCGCAGGTCGAGCGCGAAGAAGCCGCCGGCATCGACGTCGGGCTTGCGGCCACCCTCCATCAGCCCTCCGTCAGCCGGCGCAGCACCGGGGAGGCGTGGTGGGCCACCATGCGCCACGCGCTTCCGCGTCTGAGGAAGGCGTTGGTGGCGACCGCCTTGCCACCGCCGATGTCGGTGCCGGCGGCACCGGACAGGATGTTCTCCGTGCAGGTCACAAGCCCGCCGTCGCCGACGGCCCGGGCGTGCACGTCGGTGACGATGAACTGCAGGTAGGCCGTGTTGGCGAAGATCGCGGCCCACGAGCGGCGCACGGGTCCCCACCCGACGATCAGGTCGGCCCCGGGGTGGACGCACCACACCGCGTCGCCGTGGTCCCACAGCGCGTCCATGCCGTCGAGGTCGAGCGACTCGAACCCCTCGTAGAACGCCGCGTTCGCGGCCAGGAGCGACGCGACCGGGTCCGCGCTCACGCGCCGGGGCGCGACCGCGCCGTGGGTGCGTTCATGGCCGCGACGGGCCACTCCGCATGACCGGTCGCAATCGCGTGGGTCACCCGCGCGACGCTCACGGTGGGCCTGACATCGTGCACGCGGACGACGGCCGCCCCGCAGGAGACGGCGGCGGCGACACAGGCGAGACTGCCCTCCAGCCGGTCCGCCGGATCCGCACGGCCGAGCCACTCGCCGAGGAAGCTCTTGCGCGAGGCGCCGACGAGCACCGGCCGGCATAGCCCGCGGAACTGCCGCAGCGCGCGGAGCAGCGCGAGGTTGTGCTCCGGTGTCTTGGCGAAGCCCAGACCGGGATCCACGAGGACGTGGTCGAGGGGGATGCCGGCCTCCTCGCAGCGCTCCAGGCCGTCGGCGAGGAACTCGTAGACCTCCGCCACCACATCGTCGTAGGTGGCGCGGCGCTGCATGTCGGCGGGCGTGCCGCGGGTGTGCATGAGGACGTACCCGGCACCCGACTGCGCCACGGCGTCGAGGAGCGCAGGATCGCGCGCTCCGGAGACGTCGTTCACGATCGCCGCACCGGCGGCCGTGGCGGCCCGGGCCACGACCGCCTTGCTGGTGTCGACGCTGACGCATGCCCCTTCGCCGGCGAGCGCCTCGATCACCGGCAGGACCCTGCGGAGCTCCTCGGAGGACTCGACCGGTTGCGCCCCCGGGCGCGTGGACTCCCCCCCGACGTCCAGGAGGTCGGCGCCCTCCGAGAGCAGGCGCAGGCCGACGTCGACGGCGGTGCCGGGATGCCCGCCGGGGTAGAGGGCACCGCCGTCCGAAAACGAGTCCGGCGTGACGTTCAGGATGCCCATCACGGCCGGTCGCACGTCGGTCGCGAGGCGGCCGCCGGGAAGGATCAGCACGGCGGCGGGGCCGGTGCACGCCGCGATCGTCTGCCGGAGATCGCGGTCGAGCCGCCCGGCCTCGTCCGCGCCGAGCGAGCGGCCGGCGGCCCGGGCCAGCGCTTCCACGGTGGTGGTGGCGTGCAAGCGCTCCCCCACCTGCTCCAGCACCGCTCCGGAGGACGACCAGGCCGACCGCAGCGGCGCCGGGTCGCTGACGCGGCTCACGACGAGCCGGACCTGGGCCTCCGGGCCCAACCCCGCCTCCACAACGCGCACCAGTGGGCCGGCGACCATGGACGTGCAACCTATCCGAGACCACAGGTCTCTATCTCACGCGACCGCGGTCGCTACAGCCTCGAGCCCCCGTGGTCCAATGCCAGGGACATGGCCTCCGCGCGGGTCCGCGGATCGTCGCGCATGGTCCCGCGGACCGCGCTCGTCACGGTCATCGCCCCGGGCTTGCGCACCCCGCGCATCGTCATGCAGAAGTGCTCGGCCTCGATGACGACCAGCACGCCGCGCGGCTGGAGCGCCTTCTCCAGCGTGTCGGCCACGACGCTGGTGATCCGCTCCTGGAGGCTCGGCTGCTTTGCGACGACATCCACCAGGCGGGCCAGCTTCGACAACCCCGTCACATGTCCGGCGACGTTCGGGATGTAGCCGACGTGGGCCCGGCCGACGAAGGGCACGAGGTGATGCTCGCAAAGCGAGCTGAAGGGGATGTCGCGGATCAGGACCAGCTCGTCGTGATGCTCCTCGAAGACGACGTCGAGCACGTCGGCGGGGTCGACGAGCAGGCCCGCGCAGACCTCGTCGAACATCCGCGCGACGCGATCGGGGGTCCCGGCGAAGCGGGGATCTTCAGGGTCGAGCCCGAGCCCGCCGAGCACCAGGCGAACGCCGGCGCGGATCTGCTCGTGGTCGAAGACGCGCGTCGGCTCCAGGCCCGTGACGGCGCGCACCCGCTCCTGGGGGGTCGCGACCGCCCGGCCGGGCGCCAGGCCGGCCACCTCGGCGGCCAAGGTCAGCGGTCCAGGGGCGGTCGCTGCGCGAACGCCACAACCGAGGTCATGAGAATCGCCTCCGACAGACTCCGGCGATCCACGGGTTCAGTCCTCGAGCGTCGCGCGGGTGCTGCGCGTCGAGCGGGTGCTGCGCGTGGCCCGCGCGATGGAGGTGGGTTCGGCGAGCCGCCGGAGCTTGTGCACGACGGACTTGCCGTTCAGGGACGCCTCGCCGTTCATCAGCGGCTTGATCTTGCGCGAAGGCCGGGAGGTGACCTTGCCGAGCAGGGCTGCGAGCTCGGACTTCTCGACCGTCTCCTTCTCCATCAGCGCGTCGGCGAGCTCTTCGAGGATCTCGCGGTTGGCGACGAGGATCTCGAGCGCCTCGTCGTGCGCCTCGTCGATCAGGGCGCGGACCTCGCGGTCGATCTCCACCGCGACCTCGCCGGAGTAGTCGGGCGAATGGCCGAACTCCTTGCCGAGGAAGGGCTGCGAGTCCTTCTGTCCGAAGGTCATCGGCCCGAGCTTCGCGCTCATGCCGTACTGGGTGACCATATCCTTGGCCGTGGCCGTCGCGCGCGAGATGTCGTCCGACGCCCCGGTCGTGAAGTCCCCGATCGTCAACTCCTCCGCCACCCGGCCGCCCAGCATCATCGCCAGCTGGTCGATGAGCTCCCCGCGGGACACGAGGTACTTGTCCTCCGTCGGCAGGGTCAGCGTCCAACCGAGGGCCCGCCCGCGCGGGATGATCGACACCTTGTGCACCGGGTCGGCGTGCGGCAGCGCGTGTCCCACGATCGTGTGGCCGCCCTCGTGGTAGGCGATGATGTTCTTCTCCTTCTCGCCCATCAGCCGGGTCTTGCGCTCCGGGCCTGCGATCACCCGGTCGATCGCGTCCTCCAGCGCGGCCATCGAGATCTCTTTGAATCCCTTGCGGGCCGACAGCAGCGCGGCCTCGTTCACGAGGTTCGCGAGGTCGGCGCCGGTGAACCCGGGGGTGCGGCGGGCGATCACGTCGAGGTCGGCGTCAGGGCCGAGCGGCTTGCCGCGGCTGTGGACTTTCAGGATCGCCTGCCGCCCGACGAGGTCGGGCCGGTCCACGACGATCTGGCGGTCGAAGCGGCCGGGCCGCAGCAGGGCCGGGTCGAGGATGTCGGGGCGGTTCGTGGCCGCGATCAGGATGACGCCGGTCTTGACGTCGAAGCCGTCCATCTCGACCAGGAGCTGGTTCAGCGTCTGCTCCCGCTCGTCGTGTCCGCCGCCCATGCCGGCCCCGCGGTGCCGCCCGACGGCGTCGATCTCGTCCATGAAGATGATCGCGGGAGCGTTCGCCTTCGCCTGCTCGAACAGGTCGCGGACGCGGCTCGCGCCGACGCCGACAAACATCTCGACGAAGTCCGAACCCGAGATCGAGAAGAAGGGGGCGCCCGCCTCGCCGGCGACGGCCCGTGCGAGCAGGGTCTTGCCGGTGCCCGGCGGGCCGAAGAGCAGGACCCCCTTGGGGATCTTGGCGCCCATGGCCTGGAACTTGGCAGGATTCTCGAGGAAGTCCTTGATCTCGCGGAGCTCCTCGACCGCCTCGTCCGCGCCGGCGACGTCGGCGAACGTCACCTTGGGCGAGTCCTTGGAGATCACCTTCGCCTTGGACTTGCCGAAGCTCATGACCCGGTTGCCGCCGCCCTGCATCTGACTCATCAGGAAGAAGAACAGCACGAAGATGAGGACGAAGGGAATGAGGTTGACGAGCAGCGAGACGAAGATGTTGCCGGGCTCGGTGTCGACCTCACGGGCCTCGACGCCGGACTCGGAGAAGGCACGCTCCAGCTCGGTGGCGTTGAGCGCGGGGTTGTAGTTGACCGTGTACCCGGTCCCGTCGGTCAGCTCACCCTCGAACCGGTTGCTGCGGACGAAGTCCTCGGCCGTGGAGACCTCGCCCGCCTCCAGCTTGGCGAGGAACTCGCCGTAGGTGATCTGCTCGGGTTCGCTCGCGCCGGACAGGCCCGACACCATCGCGAAGGAGAGGACCACCAGGAGCGTGATCCACAGGACGGGGCCGCGCAGCAGGCGCTGGAATTTCATGAAGTCCCTCGTGCACTGGCGGCGGCGGGACCCGACGTTCTCGCCGTGCGGCCCACCGCGGCGCTGTCGGGTCACTGTAGCACCGGGGTCTGACAGCGGCCCCGGCCGGCCGGAGGGTTGGGGGAATCTTTACGTCTGCGCGTAGACCTCGGGCCGCAGGGTGCCGACGAAGGAGAGATTGCGGTAGCGCTCGGCGTAGTCGAGCCCGTATCCGACGACGAAGACGTTGGGCACCGCGAAGCCCTGGTAGCGGATGGGGAGATCGACCCGCGTCTGATCCGGCTTGGACAGCAGCGCCATCACCTCGAGGGAGGACGGCCCGCGGGCGCGGAGGTTGCGCAACAGGTAGTTGAGCGTCAGGCCCGAATCGACGATGTCCTCGACGACGAGCACGTCACGGCCGGCGATGTCGAGGTCGAGATCCTTGAGGATCCGCACGACGCCCGAGGTCTGCGTGGCCGACCCGTAGCTGGACACGGCCATGAAGTCGAACTCGACGGGGACGGTCAGGGACCGCGCGAGGTCCGCCATCAGGATGAAGGCGCCCTTGAGCACCCCCACCAGCAGCACCTGCCGGCCGGCGTAGTCGCGGTCGATCTCGGCGGCGATCTCCCGCAGGCGCGCCTGGATGTGCGCGGAACCGATCAGCACCTGCTCGATGTCGGGGTGCAGCGACTCGGCGCCGTCGGTGGAGGCTCCCATGGCCGCGCAGACTAACGCCTGGCCTTCAAGGGCCGGACGCGAAGCCCGAATGGGAGCCGACAGCGGCGGCGCCGGACTCGTCCCGCGCCCACCGTTGAAGGGTAGACGCCAACTGCTGCGTCTAGCCTTCGAACGTCGGACCGGGGGGCCTGGTTTGCGGCCCCGCAGTTTGCGGCCCTGGGCCTAACCAGGTCTAACCACGAGTCAGCCGCACCGGCACCGCGTCAGCGGACCCGGCGGCCGACCCGACCCCAGCCACCCAGCACACGTCGCCGTCGGGCCGGGCGACGACCGGCACCAGCCCCCTCACGGCGCGGGGGACGCCGGATCTCGCGAGCAGATCGGCCACCGAGGTCCACCCGCCGGCCGACGGCAGGCGATCCCCGGCCCGCCGGGCGCGCACGACGAGGTCGGCGCCCGCCGGCACCCGGCCGGGGAGGGGGACCCGCCCGCCGAACGGCAGGACCGCGTCGGGACCCCGCCCTGCCTCGGCGCCTCCCGCCAGCACGGCCCCGGCGAGCTCCGGCAGCGGGGTCCGACCAGGCAGTCGCAGCGGCCGCTCCACCAGCTCGGCCTCCCCGGCCGGAAGGGCGGCGAGCCAACCGCCCCCGCTCGTCACCCAGACGCCGCCGTGAACGTGCAGCGCCCCGCCGGCCCGCAGGCCGAGGACCGCCCACACCGACTCGGCGGACATGCCGTCGCCGCGACCCCGGACCTCGGCCAGCATCACGCGGACAACCCGCCCGGCCACGGCGCGCGGGAGCTGCGCGAGCGGGGCGAGGGCCAGCGCCCGCGCCGGTCCCCACCGGACGAGGAGGCGCCGCGCCGACCGCTCCGCGATCTCGTCCAGCGCCTCGGCGTCGTCCCGGGCGAGCCGCGCGAGGCGGGTGAGCGCCGGGACCGGGTCGCCGTGTCCCTCCGCCCGGCCGGCGCCGCCCGACAGCCTGCCGAGCGCCGGCAGCACCTCGGCGCGCACGCGTGCCCGCCGCTGGTCCGGATCGACGTTGGTCGGGTCGACCGCGACCGGCAGCCCGCCCCGCGCGGGGATGAGCCGGACCGCCGCGCGCCGGAGGCCGAGCAGCGGGCGGACGACCCGCACGGGGCCCTGCCGCCGCTCGACGGCCATGCCGGCGAGACCGCGGACGCCGCTTCCGCGGGCGAGGTTGAGCAGCACCGTCTCGGCCTGGTCGTCCGCGGTGTGGCCGAACAGCACCCAGCCGGCGCCGGCGCCGGCCGCGACGTCGACGAGGGCTTCGTAGCGCGCTGCCCGCGCAGCGGCCTCCGGGCCCTCCGCGGCGTTGCGGTCCACCGTCACGTCACGCTGGGCGAGCGGCAGCCCCAGCCGCGTGGCGTGGTCGCGCGCCACGCGCGCGTCGGCGGCGTCGTTCCTGAGGCCGTGGCGTACATGCGCGACCACCAGCAGGAGATCGGGACGGGCCGCCGCGGTCAACGCGAGCAGCGCCGTGGAGTCCGGCCCGCCGGACACCGCGACGACGACACGGGCCTGCGCGGGCACGCGGGCGTCGAGGACCGCCCGCACCGCCTCAACGGCGGAGCGGTCCGGCTCCGCTACGCCGCCGCGGTGACTCTCGCCGCCCACTGGTCCGGGTGCTCGAGCTCGTCACTCGTGGGCACCAGGTCCGGAGCGTCCCAGACCCGGTTGAAGACGTCGCGTCCGTGGCGCTCGGCCACGTCGAGGATGAAGCGTTCCCCGACCCGGTACTGCTCCGCCTTCATCGCCAGCCCGAGCGCCTTGCGCAGGGCCTGGTCGGCAGCCCCCGACCGCCGCCGGTTGAGGACCGTTCTGACCCGCGTGGGGTCGATCGTCACCCGGCCCTGGGCGGCGGCGACCTCCGCCCCCCAGTCCATGACGACGTTGCCGTGTCCCTCCAACAGCGACATGAGGGCCTGCGCCCTGCGGATCAGGTCCGCCTGCACCGGCGTCAGGACGATCTCGATCAGTCGCTGCGGATCGGTCAGGCGGCTCGGGTCGCGGACCAGCTCCCCGAGCCGACCCATGGCCTCGCGGATCCGCTCCGGGTCCAGCCGCGTCTCGGCGAGGTAGGTGTCGAGCAGTCCCCGCAGGTGCGGGCGCAGCCACGGCACCGCCTCGAACTGGAGCCGGTGCGCGATCTCGTGCAGGGACACCCCCAGCCTGAACTCGCCGGGCGAGACGCCGGTTTCCGGCAGAAGCGTGCGTTCGACCTCGAGCAGGTTCGGACCCACGAGGGTGAGACGCCCCGGGATCTCGTCACCCGGCAGAAACACCTCGTACTGGCCGAGGACCTTGGTGGCCAGGTAGCCGAACACGACCCCCAGCTGCAGCGCAAGCCCCTTGCGCGCAAGGCCGCGCGGCACGTTGCTCCTGCTCATGAGCTTCTCGGCGAGCGGGTCGGTCAGCATCGCGAGGCTCGCGATGTTCGACTCGATCCAGGCCCGGCGGCCGACCACCCGGCAGGTCGCGGGCGGCAGACCGGCACCGAGCCCGGTCGCGGCCCTCGCGAGCTCGTCGGCATGCCGGACGGTCGCGTCGAGGTCGCGACGCAGGGCTGCGACCTCGGCCGCCGTCGCCGACGGGGAGCTGGCCGAGGCGATGGTCCACCCGACCCGGGCGGCCAGCTTCCAGTCGGCCAGCGGTTCCCGGTGGTACGGCACGATCGACACAGGTCCCCCTGGATTCTGCCCGCGGCTCACGGCGGGCCTTCATGCTGACGGCGGGTCGTCAGCGGCGGCGTCTGGTGGTGCGCTCCCGGGCGAAGCGCGGCTGCCAGAGCAGGTACATCCCGAGCACCACCAGCGCCACGAGCAGCCCCACGATCACGAGCGGCAGGTAGATCCACTGGAACGGCGAAGGCTCCTCGTATGCCTCCGGAAAGAACTCGCGCGCCGTGTCGGTCCCGGATCCGAGTTCGTCCAGACTCGGCAGCTCCGCGCCCTCGGCGGGTCCTTCGCCTTCCTCGACCGCCCACGCCGCCGCGGGACCGAGCGCGCCCAGCAGCAAAGAGGTCAGCAGCACGACGCCGAACAGACGCTTGGACATCCTCAGCGGTTCCTCCGTGATCTACGATCGCGTCACACCAGGCGAACCCCGCGAGTCTACGGCATCCATCAACCTGGCCGACTGGCGCTAGTCCGGCATGACCCGATGGGGCCAGGAAGAAATCACCCGAAATCGCTCTTGGTTTGGAGCTGTTCACACTGCACCATTGCCCCAGTGGGTTGCACCGGGGGCGGGGCGACTCACTCGTGGAGGAGGCCGCGGCCATTGTGCCCGCGCAGCCCCGGAAACCCGGGGGACCTGCGGAGCGGTCGGGCGATGCCCGCGCTCTCGTCCACGATCGGCTCGGACCGCAGCCGTCCGGGCCGTGCCTGGGCGGGACGCGCGAGGGGGCCGGCGTTGCCGCCCCCTCCCGCGGTCGACCGGAACTCCTAGCGGCGATCGCGGTCGATGTCGGTGTCGGCGCCCTCGATCTCGACCTCTTCGCGGCGCACGTCCGCGGAAACCGTCTCCTGCTCGGTGACCACGTCCTTGTCGAGGCGGATGCGCTCCTTGGGGACGGCCTGCTTGTCGACCACGACATCCTCCTCCATGAGGGTGACCTCGTGCTCCTCCTCGGAGAGCTCCGAACCCGACATCGCCTGGCCGGCGTTGGCGTCGGTGATCGGCTCGCGCTCGATGTGCACGGTCTCACGCTCGACGGGGACCGTCTCGGTCACCTTCTCACTCACGATGAACTTGCGGAGGCGGGCCTTGCCGGTCTCACGGCGGCTCTTCCCGACGCGGAGCTCCTCCTCCGACAGCGTCATGGCGTCGTCGGTCGTGGGACCGCTCGTGTCACGACCCACCGTGCCCTCGTCGCGGTCGTAGTCCGCGCGCCCGGTTGTGCCCTCGCCCTCGGCGTCACCGGCCGTGCCCGTCTCCCGGGTCTGGCCCTCGTCGTAACCGGTCCGGCCCTCGTCGTGACCGGTCCGGCCCTGGTCGTAGCCGCTCAGCCCGTAGTAGCGGTAGAGCTCCGCCTCCTGGCTCGGGTCGAGGTGGCCCTCGGGGTCCAGCCGCGGGGCATCCTTGACCTTGGCCTTCTCGTACGGCACGCGCAGCGCATCACCCTCGACGTCGGCCTCGGCCAGCGGCACGAAGGACGACGAGGTCCCGAAAAGACCAGTGTTGACGAGCGCGAACTCCGGCTGCTCGGTCTCGTCGTCGACGTAGATGGTGTCGACCGAGCCGATCTTGTCGCCGGAGAGATCGACGACGTTCATGCCTTGCGCTCTGCGCGCGGTTTCCATGTCCAGCATGAGGAACTCCTGTAGGTCGGGGGTCTGGGGTAGTCCTCGACGTGCCCCGCCGGAGCGGCCGACAAACCCGCCCGGGCGCCAGGAGCCGCCCCGCCGTCGGCCCGGCACGAGCGGACCCCGACCCGCCGTTTCCCTGCGCGCGCCGCCGGGTATCGGGAGCGCCCGCGAGCCCACACGGAAGGCCTGACCTTTGAACGACCGAGTCCCCGGCGCCGATCGCCCCAGCTCCGGCGTTGCCCCTGACCCTGGCGACCCGGCTGTTTCCGTTCGCGGCGAGGGGGTGCGGGTCCGGGGTGAGCGCGACGTCGGCGTGCGAGAGGCGCAGCGCAGGTTCGGCGGACTGGACGTCCCCGCCACGCTGGCCGGCATGCTGACCGCCCTCGGACTGACCGTCCTCCTCAGCGGCCTGGTGGCGGCCGCCGGGACCTTCTCCTACCAGCTCGGCCTGCGTGGTGCGACCGAGGATGTCTCGGCTGCGGGGCTGGTGGCGGGGCTGGTCGTCCTGGTGCTGGCGTTCCTGGCAGGCGGGTGGGTCGCGGGCCGCATGGCCCGCTACGACGGCGGCCGCAACGGGCTGACGACGGCACTGTGGTTCTTCGTCCTGGCTGCCGCGCTCAGCGCGTTGGGCGCCGTGTTCGGCGAGCGCTACGACGTCTTCCGTGGGGCGGCCCTCCCGCAGTGGTTCTCCGCCGACGCCCTGACGCCGGCGGCGTTGGCGAGCGGCCTGGTCGCGCTCGTGGCCATGCTCGTCGCCGGCTGGTTCGGCGGCAAGGCGGGAGAGCGGTATCACCGTCGCGTCGATGCCCTGATCGCCAACACCCGCGACGGGGGCCTCATGGCGGCCGACCGCTCGCGCGGAGGTGCCCGATGACGCCCCAAGACCAATCTCAAGACCCTTCCTCCTCCTCCTCCTCCCCCCCGTCCCTGCCCGAGCCACCCGAGCGCAGCGAGGTGGTGCGCTCCGAGGAGGAGCTCCGCGTCGATCGGGTGGCCCGCGAGGCCGGCGCGGTGCGCGCGAAGAAGACCGTCGAGCACGAGCGCGTCGAAGAGGTCGTCGGTCGCGGTGTCGAGCACGCGGATGTCGAGCGGACCGGCCCCATGGAGACCGACTCCGGCGAGGTCGAGACGCTGCCCGACGGCTCGGTGTCCATCCCGGTCTTCGAAGAGCAGATCGTGGTGTCGAAGCGGCTCGTGGTCCGGGAGCGCGTCGTGATCCGCAAGCGCACGATCACCGAGGAGCACGTCGTCGAGGCCGACCTGCGCCGTGAGCACGTCGAGGTCGACGTGGATCCCGAGATCGCCGATGCGGTGACGGTCGAAGACTCCGGCACGACGCGCTGACGGGGCGGCATGACCGACCGGCTGGCGGATGCGCTCGCGTCTCGCTGCGCTCGCCAGGATCAGCGCCCCTCGGGCGACACGCGGCACTCGCAGCGATCCTTCCGGAGTTCGCCGACGCCGTCGGAAGCCGCCAGAAGGGCTCGGAGATTCTCCACCGGCTGGGCGACTACTGCACCGCCCTCCTGCCGATCGACGGGGCGGGGTGCTGGAATGCCACCGGACCGGCGAGCTGGTCGTGATGCCGGATCTGCGGGCCGGCGTCGAGTGGTTCCCTCGGTTCGCGCCGCGGGGCGCCGCCTGGGACCAGCCGCGTCGTGATCGAGCAGGCGAAGGGCAAGCTCGCCGGGCTCAACGGCGTCACGTCACCGAGGCGTTCGCCCTGTTCCGCTCCCGCACGCGCAATAACGGGCGGAAAGGTTGCGTGACGTGACACAGGAGATCGTGGAAGGCAGCGGGACGCTGCCGTAGCCGGTGCCGGGCGGGAAGGGCGCCGGGCCGTTCAGTCCTTCGCCTCGCCGATCGTGTCTGCGGCGTACGCGTCCCGCTGTCCGAGCGGCTCGCGCGGGCCCTTGGTGGTGTCCTGCGCCGTCTGATGCTCGGTCTCGGCGTTGACCTCCGCGCCGACGAGCACGACGAACGACGACAGGAACAGCCACAGCAGGAGGATGATGACCGCGCCGATGGCGCCGTAGGTCTCGTTGTAGCTGCCGAAGTTGTTCACGTAGATCGAGAACGCGATCGAGCCGACCACCCACAGCACGGTGGCTATGGCCGCGCCGGCGCTGACCCATGCCCACCGCGGCTCATCGCGGTCCGGGGCGTAGCGGTAGACGACCGCGAGCGCGACGGCGATGAGCGCGGCGAGGAGCGGCCAGCGGAGCACGAGGATGAGCACCTGGCCGACGCGGCCGAGGCCCAGGCCGTCGAGCAGGGCCGGGAGGACGGCGATGACCGCGATCGCCACGCCGAAGAAGATGATCCCGCCGATCGTCAGCAGCAGCGCCAGCCCCCGGCGCTTGACGAAGCTGCGCCCGTCCGGCTCGTCGTACGCGGCATTGACGCCCTTGATCAGGCCCTGCATCCCCGACGACGCGGTCCAGAGCGCGGCGAGGAGGCTGGTGACGAAGCCGAAGGTCAGCGCCCCGCCGGCGCTGGACGCGACGGCCTCCAGCTGGCCGCCGATCAGGCTCGCGGCATCGGCGGGAAGGGTCTCGGTCAGGCTCTGGATCTGGCTCTGCACCGTCTGGGGATCCGCGACGAGGCCGTAGATCGACACGGCAGCGGTGAGGGCCGGGAACAGCGCCAGCAGCGCGAAGAACGCGACCCCGGCGGCCAGCAACCCGACGTTGTCCTCTTTCACCTCTTCCTTCACGCGATAGGCCACGTCCTTCCAGCCCTTGGCGGGGATCTCGGTCGGCTTGTCGGCCGCCCGCCCCCTGCCGCCATCGCCCGTCGCGGGCCGCTGCGTGCGCTGCTGTGGCTTGCTCATGACACCCTTTGTCGCACGTGCGCGGCGCCGGGACACCC
>JACCXR010000085.1 GCA_013696915.1 Euzebyaceae bacterium | reverse complement strand
ACCGTCACGTGGGCTGGTCGAGGTGCGGCGCGCGACGGCAGTCGGCGAACTCCACCCTGCTGACGGTGGTGTCGCCGACGGAGGTCCGTGACGTCCTGCTCGACCACCCGTTCGTCGTCGCCGCCGCGGTCGTCAACCGCCCGGACCCCCGCAGCGGGCAGGCTGGTCCTCGCCTGCGTGGTGCTCGGCGCCGACGTCCACCTGGGGCGCCGAGTGGCCAAGGACCTGCAGGCGCACGTCCACGAGACCCTCGGCGGTCTCGCGCAGCCGCGGGCCGTGCTGTTCTGCGAGACGCTGCCCGCCGACGTCGACCGCGCACAGCTGCGCCGCCGCGCTGCGGGCCCTGGCGGTGGCCGGCACCGACCTCGTCGCCACCGTCTCCACCGGTCAGCTGCACGCGGCCCTCGCCCACGCCGGCGGCGACATGCGATATCCGCGGCGATGAGCAACTGCCTGTTCTGCACGATCGCCGTCGTCGAGGAGGCGGCCGAGGAGGTGGCACGCTCGGACACCTGGTGGCGTTCCGCGACAAATTGCCGCGGTCTGACTCTGCGAAGGGCACGCGGGTACCAAGGTGGCTTATACAAATCGCGCCTAGCAAAATTGCGTCATGGAGCGCCCGTCGGACCTGTACGACCGGGATCGCGAGTGGAGCGACCTTGTCGCGTTCGCGGTCCAGGGGGGTGCGGGGACCCATCTTGGCCTTGTGCGCGGCCGCCGCCGGCAGGGCAAGTCCTTCCTGTTGCGCCGCCTTGCTGCGGCGACCGGCGGCTTCCACTACCAGGCCGTCGAGGAAGAGCGGAGCCAGGCGCTGCGCAGCTTTGGCGCGGCGCTCGGCGCGCACCTCTCCGTGCCCGGCGGTCAACTGGCATTCGGGGACTGGGAAGAAGCCGTGCGGGCGGTCACCGACCTGCAGCGCAATGTTCGTCCGGCGCTGGTGGTGCTCGACGAGTTCCCGTACCTGCTGACGCACTCGCCGGAGCTGCCGTCGGTGCTGCAGCGTGCCATTGACCGTTCCCGAGATGGCGGTCCACCGGTACGCCTGGTCCTGTGCGGGTCCGCCCTGTCGATCATGGCCCGCCTCCTCACCGGCGCCCAGGCTCGGCGGGGCCGGGCCAGCCACGACGTTATGGTGAGCGCGTTCGACTACCGCACCGCCGCCCAGTTCTGGGGCATTCCTGCTGCGTCCGTGGCCTTCCTCGTCCACGCGGTCATCGGCGGAACCCCCGGTTACCGGGACCTGCTACCGGCCAAGCCTCCGAGCCGGTCCGGCGACTTGGCACGGTGGCTGGCAGCTGGGCCACTGAATCCGGCCAGCGCGCTGTTCCGCGAGGACGACTACCTGCTCACCGAGGAACGCCCTCTGGCCGACCGAACGCTGTATCACGCCGTTGTCGCCGCGATCGCCCATGGCAACACCAGTCAGGGCGCCGTCGCAGCTGCCCTGGGTCGGGAGCAGCGCGCCGTCCAGTATCCGCTCAAGGCGCTGGAGGAGGCGGGGTTCGTGAACCGCCACGACGACGTCCTACGCGCTCGACGGCCGATCTACCGGGTTGCCGACCCCATCATCCGATTCCATCACGTCGTCACGCGACGCGATCTGGCCCGTTTCGAGGATCGCCGGACCGCAGAGGCGTGGCCCGAAGCGCAACCGCGCTTCGCCACACATGTCATCGGCCCGCACTTCGAAGACCTGACCAGGGAGTTCACCTTCCGATTCGCCGATCCCGCAACGGTCGGCGGGCACGCGGCGATCGTGGGCCCGGCGGTCGTCAACGACGCCAAGGCCCGCATCCAACACCAGCTCGACGTCGTCGCCGTGGGACGCGACCATCGCGGCACCACACCGGTGCTTGCCATCGGCGAGGCCAAGCACACGACGAAGCGTCGAACGCTCGCCGACGTACATCGACTCGAGCGTGTCCGTCAACTGCTCGACGAGAAAGGCGTGGCTGCGCGCGATGCGAAGCTGTTGCTGTTCTCCGTCAGTGGGTTCGACCGCCATCTTCTCGCCGCCACCGCCGATCGTCCCGACGTGGAACTGGTCGATCTCGAGCGCATCTACCACGGCTCGTGAAGCGCGAAGGTAGGCCGCTCTCTACTAGGCCGGCCTCGAGACGACGAAGCGGGTCCAGACTGATCGCACCCGCTGCGGAGATCTGCGCCGCTGGGCGATCCCCGTCGCGAAGCGACCGCCATGCAATGCTGAGCAGCCTTGGGACGGAAGGGACGCCGCGTGGTTCAGGTGGAGCCGCCCGACGACGGGGTGCCGGCCGACGGGCAGCCGGCCGGAGCTGACGCGGGCTGGCTCGTGGTCGACGCGCTGAACGTCATCGGCTCGCGGCCCACCGGCTGGTGGCGCGACCGTCCCGCCGCCATCCGCGCGTTCGCGGCGACACTGCGTCGCTACGCCGAGCGCACCGGTACGCCGATCACTGTTGTGGTCGACGGTCGTCCGCTGCCCGACCTGTCCGAGGGACGCCACGGTCCCCTGGAGGTGTCCTACGCCCGACGCAGCGGGCACGACGCCGCCGACGACCGCATCGTCGAACTGCTGGTCGAACGCGGCCAGCCGGCGCGTGTGGTCACCGCCGACCGCGACTTGCGGGAGCGCGTGGAGGCGCTGGGCGGGCGCACGGTCGGCCCTGGGACGCTGCTGCGGGCGCTGGACCGGCTCGACGAGGACGGGAAGTAGCGGGTCCTCGTGACGCGAGCGTGGCGCCGCGGGTGGGCCGGAGGTTCGTCCCGACCCACCCTGGAGGCGCCATCGGCTAGAGCTTCCCGTCTGCGTAGATCGCCATCGCGTCACGCAGGTAGGTCACCAGGGCGTCGTTGCCCTGGCCGATGTTCTGGCGGAAGCGCTCGTCGTCGACGTACATCTGCCCGAGGCCTCGGTAGGCCTCGGCGTTGGGCGTCCAGAACAGGCTGATGACCTGGAAGTGCAGGTCGACCAGCTCCTGGACCCGCTCGTCGGACGCGGGCACGCCCTCGGCCAGCAACGGGGCCAGGCCGTCGTGCACGCGGCCGTAGCCGGTGCGGGCCTTCTCGGCGTCGTCGGCGGACAAGGCCTTGATGCGCTCATGGGAGGCGTCGACCGCGTCGTCGCCCCAGCGCTCGCGCGCCTCGGCCTCGTACGGGTTGTGCTCAAAGCCTTGGAACATGGTGTCGGGTGCCATCTCTCCTCCCTTCTCGATGTCGGTGATCGTGCGGTCGACGGTGTGCACCAGGCGTGCGAGCCGCTCCTGCTCCGCGACCAGCCAGTCGCGGTGCTGGCGCAGGACCTCCACGGTGGTGTGGCGGCTCTGCTGCTCCAGGATCGCGGCGACCGCGTCCAGTCCCAACCCGAGCTCGCGGAGGAGCAGGATCTGCTGCAGCCGCAGCAGCTGCTCGTGCTCGTAGTAGCGCCAGCCGTTGTCGGCCACCCACGCGGGCGGCAGCAGGCCGATGGCGTCGTAGTGGCGCAGCGTCCGGGACGTCACCCCGGACGTCCGCGCCACCTCCGCGATCGACCATCCCAAGCGTGCTCGTCCTCCTCGGCGCCGTCGTCTGCGGGCCGGTCCATCCGGCCCGTGGACCACCGTAGACCTTGACGTAACGTCAATTTCAACCCCAGGGCCACGCGTCATCGCCAACTGGCGCAGCGACAGGCGGCGCGCGGTCAGCTGCGGCGACCGAGGAAGGCGAGCATCCGCGTCTGCTCGTCGGCGTCCGTCGGTGCCTCCACCTCCGGACCGTAGATGCCCTCGCCGCGAGCCATCTCGCCCAAGGCCCGGGCCTCTTCGAAGATGCGCGCCACCTCTGCGGCGTCGAGGCGCTCGTCCTGGCCGGTGGCGCGCGCCAGGTCCCACGTGTGGACCACGACGTCACCGGTCAGGAAGCTGTCAACGCCCCAGGCGAAGGTCTTCCGACCGAACTGGCCGTCGTACTCTTCCGCGGCGCGTTCGGGGTCGTCGAGGTCGGCCTGGACGGCGTCGCGGGCGCTGGGCCAGGCGGCGGCCGGGTCGGTGTCGACCGACGGGCCCTCCGGGAGCTCGCGTCCGACAAGCCCGAGGAACAGCGTGCAGTTGTCGACCAGGTGACGCACGACGTCACGGGCGTCCCAGCCTGCGCAGGGTGAGGGGGCGCCCCAGCGATCGTCCGGCACGCCCTCGACACGGGCGGTGAACTGCGCGGCGGCGCGGCGGAAGCGGTCGGCGATCTCACTCATGCACGGAAGTCTCGCCAGCGGGGCCCGGCCGGTCGTGAACGAATCGGTCACGCCCCGCCGCACGCGCATCGGCGAGGAGCGTCGACGGCGTGGCCTGGGCGATGGCGCGGCAGTCGCGGCTGAGGTGGGCTGGTCGGCGTAGCCGAGGTCGGCCGCCAGCGCGGCCGGCGGGTTGCCCGGGCATGGCGCCCGTCGTGAGGAAGCGCTGCACGCGCAGGACGCGACGCAGGAATGCCGGGCCGTATCCGAATGCCGCCGTGCAGCGCGGTGCAGCGACGGCGCCGAGAGCCCGAGGTCTCGGGCGAGCGACCCGACGCCGGGCTGGGTGCTCCTCGCGAGGCAGGCTGCTGCTGCGCGGGCGATGGGGTCGACCGGACATGCGGCGGCGCGCGGGGCTGCCGCTGCGGGGTCGCCGCCGACCGCCTCAACCCCGCCAGCGGGCGCAGTCGGCGGCCAGGGACGCCGCGAGCCCGGCGTAGTCCCCTCGCAGGTCCGCGGCGCGCCGCTCGCCGGCCTCCGCGTCCGCGCAGGAACTGGTCGCCGGCGACGAGCACGAGGTCGGCCTCCTCGCGGCGCGTGATGCCGGTGATCTCGGCGAGCCCTCGACGTGCTCGGCGGCGCGGCTGTGGCCGCGGATGGTGCGGCCGACGTGTCAGTCGGAGGTGTGGAGGATGCGCACGCCGGGACGGTAGCCACTGGAGCGCCGCCCGACGGCCCCCGGGCTCGGATGCAACCGGGTCAGCGTCCCGGGCGTTGATGCTGTCGTCCGCCGACGGAAAGGCAGCAGGTGCAGGCAGCAGCGCCGCCCGAGCTCGCGGTGTTCTGCGACCGGGAATACCGCCGCCTGGTCGGGGCGCTCGGGCTGTACTGCGGTGACCGGGACCTGGCCGAGGACCTCGCGCAGGAGGCGCTCGTCCGGGTCTGCCAGCACTGGCCGCAGGTCAAGGAGATGGCCTCGCCCGGCGCCTGGGCGCACCGCGTGGCGATCAACCTCGCGAACTCCCACTACCGCCGGCGGGCCCTGCACCGCCGGGTGACTCCGCTGATCACCGAGCGCGGGGACCACCACGACGCCGACGTCGCCGCCGGCGTGGACGTGCGGCGGGCGCTGCTCGCGCTCCGCCCCCGGTACCGCACGGCGGTGGTCCTGCGGTACTACCTGGGGCACTCGACCCGCGAGACCGCTGGCCTGATGGGCGTCCCCGAAGGCACGGTCAAAAGCCTGCTCCACCGCGCCGTCGGCCAGTTGCGGGACGCCCTCGGCGACCGCGTCCTCGAGGAGGTCACGGATGCCTGATCTCGGACAGCTCTTGTCCGACGCCGCGCCGGCCCCGTTGCGGGTGCCGCAGGCCGACCGGCTGTGGGAGCGGGGCCGCCGCCGCCGCCGTCGCCAGCAGGCGGTGAGCGGC
>JACCXR010000060.1 GCA_013696915.1 Euzebyaceae bacterium | reverse complement strand
GGTAGCGTTTAGCGCCCCCAGCTTTCGGCGTTGAAGACGGCGGCGATCGAGACGGTTTCGAGCTCGGTGGCGAGTGCGCGTAGCTGGCGGGCGTTGTCGAACCAGGGCTGGTAGCGCTCGAGCTGCTCGGCGGTGAGCAGCTTGGTGACGGTCTTGCCCTGCACAGTGCGGGTCCACTGCAGGTAGGGCCCGTGCAGTTGGGGCGGGTCGGCCTTGCAGCGGCAGATCCGTTTGCCGCAGCGCATCATCCGTTCGGTGACGCTGCCGGGCAGCGCGAAGCCGATCTCGCCCAGGGCGTGGGCGATGCGCTGCTGCGCACGGCGTTGCTGGCGGGATGGCTGGGGGTCCATGGCGTCTTCGTGTCGTGGGTCCGTGACTTCTGTTCCTTCAGCGTATACGTTGCAGGAACAGGGGTGCAAGGCTCCGTGACGAGGAGGCCGGCGGTGGCAGACGACTTTCAGCTCCACACCGAGCAGTTGGGGCCGTTGCCGATCATCAACGCCTTCGCCGAGCGGCTCGGGTTGGCCGGGCTGCTAGAGACGTTCCTGCCCCACGACGACACTCGGCTCAAGCTCGCGCCCGCGACTGCGATCGAGGTGGTCATCCGCAACCTCGTGATCCACCGTCGTCCGGTCTACGCGCTGGGCGAGTGGGCCGCCCCGTTCGATCCGACGCTGCTCAGGCTCGCACCCGGTGAGGCCGAGCTGCTCAACGACGACCGGGTCGGGCGCACGCTCGCGCGGCTGTTCGACGCCGACCGGGCCAGCCTGCTGACCCGGCTCATGCTCGATGCCATCGACCGTTTCGAGCTGGATGTCTCGCAGTTGCACAACGACTCGACCTCGATCTCCTTCGCCGGCAGCCATGCCGCCGCGAACGGCCGCACCCGCGGGGGCAAGCCCACCGCCGCTATCGTTCACGGTCACAGCAAAGCCCAGCGGCCCGACTTGAAACAGCTGGTGTGGATCCTCACGGTGACCGCGGACGGGGCGGTGCCGATCGCCTATCGGGCGGTAGACGGCAACACCAACGACGATGTGACGCACGTCGAAACCTGGGATGGTCTGGTGGCGCTGGTCGGCCGGGCCGACTTCTTGTATGTCGCCGACTCCAAGTTGGCGACCCGGACCAACATGGACCACATCCACCGGCATCAGGGCCGGTTCGTGGCGGTGCTGCCCGCCTCCCGCAAAGAAGACCGCCAGTTCCGTGACTGGATCGTCGACCATGAACCCGACTGGGTCGAGGCGCCGCGCCGCCCGGCCCGCCGCCACGACACCCCCGACGACATCTGGAAGACCTGCGAGGCACCGTGGCCCTCGGCCGGGGGCTATCGGATCGTGTGGGTGCGCTCTTCAGCCAAGACCACCCGGGACGCCGAGACCCGCCGCGAGCGCATCGGCCGCGGAATCGCCGCCCTCGACGACCTCAACCAACGGCTGACCTCACCCAAGCGGCGGATCAAGACCGCCGTCGCGGTCGAAGCCGCCGCCGAGACCGCACTGGCCAAAGCCGGCGCAGCCCGCTGGATCCGATTCGACGTCAGCGAGGAACAACAGGAGACCTTCCGGCAGGAGAAACGCGGACGGCCCGGCAACAACACCCGCTACCGCAAGACCGTGCGGGCCCGTCACCGTGTGCACTGGACCGTCGACGAAGCCCAGGTCGCCCACGATGCCGCCTCCGATGGTTGCTTCCCGCTCATCAGCAACGACCGGCACATGACCGGCACCGAGCTGCTGGAGGCCTACAAGTGGCAGCCCAACCTCGAGAAGCGGCACGCCCAGCTCAAAGGCACCCAGCTGGTCGCCCCCATGTTCCTGCGCGATCCGGCACGGATCGAGGGACTGCTGTGCTGCCACTTCATCGCCATGCTCGTCCAGGCGCTCATCGAACGCCAGATCCGCCTCGCCATGGCCGAAGCCGGCCTAGCCGAGCTGTCGCTCTACCCCGAAGACCGCGGCTGTTCGGCACCCACCGCTGCCCGCGTGCTCGAGATCTTCACCGGCGTCGCCCGCCACCACCTCAACCGTGACGGGCGCATCATCCAGACCTTCCAGCCCCAGCTCACCGAGCTACAACGCCAGGTTCTCGACCTGCTCGACATCCCGACCAGCGCCTACACCGGCACCTCGTAATGGGGGGACCAAAACGCTGACCAGACGTGCGGAAAGCGAGGTCTGTGCCATGGACCGTCGCGGACGGGGCGGCAGCGGCGACGCCGAGGGCTACACGATCGCAGCGGAGTTCGCCGACGTCGCCGCGGTCATCGAGGCCGTGGCGACCGCCACCGGCAAGCCGGTGGACCTGCTGGGGCACTCATACGGCGCCGTCTGCGCGCTGGAGGCGACCCGCTTGACCGCACGCGTGCGACGGCTGGTGCTGTATGAGCCCCCGCTGCTGGTCGAGCACCCCCCTGGTCAGGTTGAGGGCCTCCGCTCCCTGCTGGCCGAGGGGCGTCGCGACGACCTCGTTGTGACCTTCATGCGCGAGGTCGCGGGACTCGATGACCGGGCGTTGGCGGCCACGCGGGCGGCTCCGTCGTGGGCCAACCGGGTGGCCGCGGCGCACACCTTGGTCCGCGAGCTGCGCGTCGACGACGGCTACACCTTCGACCCCGCGGTCTTCGCCTCGATGGCCACGCCGACGCTGCTGCTGGTCGGCAGCGACAGCGCCGGTTTCCTGCAGACCTCGACCGAGAGGCTGGCCGAGGCGCTGCCCGACTGCCGGGTCGTGGAGCTGCCAGGGCAGTCCCACAACGCCATGGACACCGCGCCGGAGCTGTTCACCGACGCGGTGCTGGCGTTCCTGGGTGAGGCCTGACCATGTCACCGATCATCGACGTCGACGCGTTCGCCCGGTTCGAGGCGGCCGGCTGGTCGCAGGCCCACGACGGCTACCACCGGTTCTTCGGGCCCATAACCGCCCGCGCGGCCGAACCGCTGCTGGACGCCGCCCGGGTCCGTGCGGGCACGACCGTGCTGGACGTGGCCACCGGCCCCGGGTACCTCGCCGCCAGCGCCGCCGCCAGAGGCGCCAGCGTCGTCGGCACCGACATCTCCGCCGAGATCCTGACGCTGGCCCGCCGCCTGCACCCCGGCATCACCTTCCGCCTGGCCGACGCCCACCGGCTGGACTTCGCCGACGCCAGCTTCGACGCGGTCGTGGCCGGCTTCCTGCTGCCCCACCTCGGCGACCACCACGCCGCCGCGGCCGAGCTCGTCCGGGTCCTTGAGCCCGGCGGTCGGCTGGCGCTGTCGACCTGGGACGCCCCCGAACGCGTAGCGGTCCTCGGCGCCGTGGTCGCCGCCGTCGGCGAGGCCGGCGCCCAGCCGCCGCCCGACCTGCCGCCAGGCCCGCCGTTCTTCGCCTTCTCCGACGACACCGAACTCACGGCACTGCTGAACGGCGCCGGACTGACTGACGTCGCGGTCACGACGCAAGCGTTCACCCACCGCGTCGTCTCCGCCGACGCGTGGTGGGACGGCGTCATCGGCGGCACCGTGCGCACCGCCGCCCTGGTGAACGGCCAGACCGCACCCATGCGCCGGCGCATCCGCGCCGCCTTCGACCGCATCGCCAGCCACTACCAGACCGACCAAGGACTGGACCTGCCCTTCTCCGTCAAACTCGCCTCCGGCCGTCGGCGCTAGCGCAAGGGACGGCCGAAGCGCGCCCTAAGCCCGGGGGCGCTCCAGCCTTTGGGCGGACGAGGCAGCGGTGCCGCTGTTCGAGGCCGTCGCCGTCCACGCTGCCTCAAGCCGACTGCTGTTGGTCGCAGCGTGTGGTGATGACGAGCCCGGCTGCCGGCCGCGGGCGCGAGCGCGGCGGTCGCTGGTTGCGGAGGGGATGTACCCAGATCAGTCAAGGGAAGCGGGAGAAGTCCGCATCCGTCGAGCAGAGTTCGGCACCGTGCGCGATCGCGCGAACGGCGTTGTGCAACCCGAGGGAAAGGTCAGCTCGGACGGTCACGCCAACTGCGGACGACGTGCTCCACGTCCAGGGGCACGAGGTTGGACGGCGGGCCGGTCGCGGGCCGCGCGTTGACCGCTCGGATCCGGTCGTTGATGGCGGTCACGATGCGGCGCACCTCGGGCTCGGACCCGGCGTCGGCCACGCGCTGCTCAACGTTCTCGAACTCTTTGCGCAGCGCCAGCGTCTCGGGGGTCACCTTCAGGTTCTCGCGTCGCAGCAGCTGCTTGACCCACCACAGCTCGTCGCGAGGCTTGCCGAGGTCGGGCAGCGGCTTGCCCTTCCCGGGGAGGTTCTCGAACTCGCCGCGCTCCTCGGCCTCCCTGATCTGGCGGTCGATCCACGACTCCCACCGCATGCCCGGTGGC
>JACCXR010000018.1 GCA_013696915.1 Euzebyaceae bacterium | reverse complement strand
CGGCCGAGGACGGCGCCGGCGTCAATCTCCATCGCCACCGGCGCCCCCAGGGGCCAACTGGGCCCAGATCGACCGCGCCGTGCCGAGAACGACGCGGCCGTCCTCCAGCGCAGCCTCGCTGTCCTCCGCCCGTAGTGGTCCGCCGGGGTGCCGGCCGTCCAGGCGTCCGGATACCGCGTCGGAATGTAGTACCGCGTAGTCCCCTGCGACGTAGGCGTCGATGTGGCCGAGCATCTGGTCGATGTGCACTCGCAGGGTTCCGCGACCGCGTCGGCCGGAAGCTGCCCTGGGTCGCGCCCTCCACGAAGGCCCCGAAGTCCCGGCGGTAGGAGTCCAGCCGCGCCCGCGCGTCCCCGCGGGCCGCCTGGTCGCCGTCGACGACTGCGTCGGTGTAGAGGAACATGGACTGGACGTGATCGACCCAGAGGCGCTGGAACTCGCTGCCGCCTTCCGGCCCCGTACACCGATCCGACGACCTCGGTCAGGTCGGCCGTGTTGTCCACCAGGGCGGCGTTGGCCGCCTGCACGAACGCGGGGCTCTGGTCGACCTTCGCCCGCATGAACCGCAGCGCGAGGATGACGTGGTCACCCAGCAGCTGCTCCAGCTGCCCCCGCAGGGCTGCCGGCGCGGGCGGCGGGCCACCGCGCTCCGCATGCGGTTCCGGTTCGGCGGCCGGTGTGTCCTGGGCAGCCAGCGCGGCACCTGCGTGGGCCGCGGCCAGGTGGGCCGATGGTGGGGCAGGGGTCAGCGTCACGGCCCGCGGCTGCGTCTGTCCGCAGCCCGCCGCCAGCAACGCGCCGACTGTGAACAACGCCACGAATCGAGGCATCTCGTGTCCCTCCAGCCCCCGCCTGGCGGTGCAACGCCGCTCGCTGAGAGTACCGGACGCAACACCGCGACGACGGCGACAACCCGACCCGGATCGGGTGGGCGCACCCGGTCGGCGTTGCATCGGTGGGAAGGGTGGGTCAGCCGCGCTGCGACAGGTCCAGAGAGCGGCCGAGCGCCGGGTGGGAGACACTTCTGGCACACCTCGCCGGCTTGGCAGTCGGTGTAGGTCGTGCACGGTTCGAGGTCGTCGCAGAACTGGCCCTCGACGCAGACGCCCCGTCGCAGAAGCAGACCTCGAAGGGGCCAGAGGTTCCGGACTGCGTGACGTCGTCCGAGGCCCGGCACTTGTCCGGGGTAGCGGCGAAGGCGGCCGTCGGGGCATGGCCGGGCGACGGACCCGCCCGCAGCTCGTCGGGCAGGACGTGCCAGAACAGGGCGAGCACCCGCCCAGCCGTGGCCTCGATCTCGGGTCTGTCCGAGGACAGCTCGACGTAGTACGACAGGAACCGGTACGCAGCAGCCGTCGGCGTGGTAGCCGCCCGGTCAGGCTGGCCGCGTCCCGCTGCCTCGTCACCCGCGACCGTACCGGATCGGAGGGCGGCGGCCTCAGCGCCGAACTTGGAGAAGCCGCGTGCGGCGGCGCCGTCGGCCACCTCGCCGCGCGGCCGTCGGTGCAGCGATCGGTGGACGACCCCATGGCGACGCACGAGGGGAACGCATCCGGCACCCTTGGCGTGATGGAGGCGGCACGGCGCGAGGCGCTGCCACGTCGTGGTGGCGTCATCCTCGTCAGTCTGCGACGGCGGTCTCACGTTGCCACGGCATGAGCGGCTCGCGCCCCAGCGGCTCAGCCCGTATGCCGCGAGCAAGCTCGCCGCCGAGTCGTACGCGCTCGCCTACGGTGCCGTGTACGGGCTTCCGGTCCTCGCCTTCCGGCTGTTCAACGTCTTCGGTCCCGTGCAGCCCGTGGGTCACGCAAACACCGCAGTGATTCCGGCGCTTGTGGGCGCGGCGCTCGCAGGCCGGGCCGTTGGTCGTGTACGGCGACGGTCGCCAGACCCGGGACTTCACGTCCGTTGGCAGCGTCGTCGCGGTGCTTCCCCGACGCGGTCGCTGCGTGACGAGGCCGCAGCCGGTCAACCTGGCGTTCGGGTCCCGCCGCTCGCTCCTCGACGTGGTGGCGGCGCTCGAGGCGGTCCTGGGCCACCGGGTGGACGTCGTCCACGCCGAGCCTCGACCCGGCGACGTGCGCGATTCGCAAGCGGACAGCAGCGCCCTCCAACTGCTGTTCCCCGACGTAGCGCCGGTCGACTTCCTTGCCGGTCTGCGCGCCACCGTCGAGTGGTTCCGCGTCAGCGCCGCCAAGCCGACGTAAGCGCGGCTCCACGCGCGCGCCGCATCGGCGGGTTGCGCCGGGCGGCACGGCGTAGGCTTGTCCACAGGCAACGACCACGCGCCTCTCCGGGAGTCCGTGCCATGGCTACCGTCCCTCGCATGCCCGTCTACGCAGACGTCGAGGACGACGTGGAGCTGCTGGTGCCTGAGGAGGAGACGGTGCCCGAGGACGACCTGCACGGCATCCTGGTGGACTTGATCAGGGCCGGGCTGGTCGCGCGGTTCGCCGACGCCGCCGACGTGGCGGTGTTCTCGCGTCTGGCGTGGTTCCCCGACCGGCAGGACACGCGCATCCGGCTCGACCCCGACGTGATGGTGGTGCGCGGCCGTCCCCCGGGGCACCGCAAGAGCTACAAGGCGTGGATGGAGGACGGCGTCGCGCCGGCGGTGATCATCGAGGTGTGGTCCGACCAGGACACCGACGCGGACTACCGGCGGCGCCTCGACCGGGCGCTGCGCCACGGCGTTGCGGAGGTCGTGATCGTCGACCCGTTCGCGGTGGGCGGTGTGCGGGTGGAGCACCTGCGCGCCGACGGGGACCGCTACCGCTCGGTCGCGACGACGAGCAGCGCGGAGCGGCCGGTGATCATGGAGTCGCTGGGGATCAGCTTCGCCGGCGGGAACGAGCTCGCGGTGATCGAGGACGGCCGCCGCTGGCCGACCACCGCCGAGGCCTTCCTCCTCGCAAGGTCGGAGGCCGAGCGCGCCGACCGCGAGGCGGTGCGGGCGGACCACGCAGCCGCACGGGCGCAGCAGGAGGCCGCCCGGGCGGACCAGGAGGCCGCCCGGGCCGACCGCCTAGCTGCCCTGCTGCGCGAGGCCGGCGTCGATCTCGAGGCGTGACCCGTGCTCGCGGTCGGGGCGGCGGCACGCCGGGGCAGCGGTCAGGGGCCCCAGCACGTACGGGGGCGTCCGCTGACCATACCCAGCCCGGGCCGGTCAACCCTTGCCAGGCTGGCGGCGAACCCTCATCCTTGGAACATGGCCGTTCAGGACACCACCCACTCGCCGAGCATCCGGCCGCTGTATCGCCGGGAGTACGAGGCCCTGGCGCAGCAGGGCTTCTTCGCCGACGAGGACGTGGAGCTCCTCGACGGCCGTATCGTGGTCGTCGCCGGGGAGGGCAGCGACCACGCGGCGGTCACCCGCCGGCTGACCCGGATCCTGATCGAGGCCATCCCGGCCGACCAGGGCGAGGTCGGCGTCGGCAACCCGCTGGGGCTGAGCGACCTGTCGGAGCCCCAGCCGGACTTCATGGTCATCGAGCCGCGGTCCGGCTACCGCGCCGCCCACCCGACGACCGCGACCCTCGTGATCGAGGTCGCGCACGCCAGCCGCCGTACCGACCTGGGGCTCAAAGCGGTGCTGTACGCCGCAGCAGGGATCCCCGACTACTGGGTGGTCGACCTGACCCGCGACGAGATCGTCGTGCACGGGCAGCCGGCCGGGACCTCGTTCGCCTCGGTCACCCGCCACCGCGACGGCGTCGTGCGCCCGCTGCACCACCCCGGCGTGGCGGTGGACGTCCGCGATCTGCTGCGCTGAACGGTCGCTCCGGGACGGGGGCCCGCCACCAGCGGTCCAAGCACGCGACAGGCCTGCTCGCGCCGACCGGGGTGGAGCCGACCGGGCTGGCGCTGGTCGCCGCGATCGGCGGGTGGGCGGTGGTGTCGGGCTGGGCGTCCGGCACCGATCCCGGTCCGCTGCTCGCGCTCCTGGTCCTGATCGCCGCGTCCGCCGCCGTCGGGTGGATCGTCGGCCACGCCCACACCTGGGCCGTGCCGGCCGCGGTCGTCGCCTGGGCCGCGGTGGTCGCGCTGCGCGATCTGCCCCGGCTCTACGGCGCTCCCCTCGACACGCCGCTCGGCTACTCGAACGCGACCGCGGCCTTCTTCGTCCTCGCCGCCGCGGCCGGCGTGATGGTCGCCGCCCGCGCGACCGGACGGGTCGTGCGCCTGGCGGGTCTCGCGGCCGCGGTCGCCTTCGCCACCGTGCCACTGGCCAAAGGCAGCCTGGCCGGGGCGGTCCTCGTCCGCACGCTGCCGCT
>JACCXR010000541.1 GCA_013696915.1 Euzebyaceae bacterium | reverse complement strand
GCTCCGGGTCGGCGCGGCGCAGCCGCCCGGTCGCGGGGTCGTGGCGGTAGCCCTTTTCCGTGACGGTCAGCGACACGATGCGGGTGCGCGGGTCGGCGATGCGCGCGGCCAGCAGGTCGGGCGCGTCGCCGGCGAGCAGCACCTCGCGCACGCTGCCGATGACCCGCGCGGCGGTGCCCTCGGGGCTGCGCTCCAGGACGCTGTACAGCCCGTCCTGTGGTCTCAGCTGGTCGCTGACCGTGCGGCTGCGCTGGCTGACGCCGCACAGCCCCCAGTCGCCGCCGTGCGCGGCGAGCACGTCGTCGGTGTACACGGCCGCGTGTGCGCGCGCGAACGCACCGAGACCGAGGTGGACGATGCCGACGCCGACCGCGCCCGGGTCGTACCCCGGCCGCATGCGCGCGGGCACGTCCCGCAGGGTGGCCAGGCTCAGCCGCGCCGGCCCCGACCGGGCTAGGCCCACGCCTCGCCCATCGGGAAGCGGTAGGAGGCCAGCGACTCCGGGCGCATGGTAATGCTGTAGCCAGGCGCGGTCGGCAGCCGGTAGCGGTTGCCGTCGATGACCACCGGGTCGACGAAGTGGGAGTGCAGGTGGTCGACGTACTCGAGCACCCGGCCCTGCAGGCTGGCGCCGACGCGCAGGTAGTCGAAGGCCGACAGGTGCTGGACGTACTCGCACAGTCCCACGCCGCCGGCGTGCGGGCACACCGGCACCTCGAACTTCGCAGCCATCAGCAGCACCGCAACGACCTCGTTCACGCCGCCGAGCCGGCAGCTGTCGACCTGGCAGAACCGCAGCGCGTCGGCCTGCAGGAACTGCTTGAACATCACCCGGTTGTGGGCCGCCTCGCCGGTCGCCACGCCGACCGGAGCGATCGCCTTGGCGATGCGGGCGTGCCCGAGGACGTCGTCGGGGTTGGTGGGCTCCTCGATCCACCACGGGTCGAAGGCCGCCAGCCGTCGCATGTTCGCGATGGCCTCGTCGACCTCCCAGCTCTGGTTCGCGTCCATCATCAGCACGCGGTCGGGACCGATCTCGTCGCGCACGATCCCGGCCCGGCGCACGTCGTCGTCGATGTCGCCGCCGACCTTCATCTTCACGTGCGTCCAGCCGTCGGCGACGGCCTTGCGGCACAGACGCCGCACCTTGTCGTCGGGGTAGCCCAGCCAGCCGACCGAGGTGATGTAGGCCGGGAAGCCCTCGGCGCGCAGCTGCGCCTCCCGCAGGGCGCGGGTGGCGTCGTTGCGGCGCAGCAGGTCCGCCGCCTCGGCCGGCGTCAGCGCGTCGGTGATGTAGCGGAAGTCGATGCAGGAGACCAGCTGCTCGACGGGGAGGTCGGCCAGGAACTGCCACAGCGGCTTGCCGGCGCGCTTGGCTGCCAGGTCCCAGACGGCGTTCACGACCGCACCGGTGGCCATGTGGATCACGCCCTTCTCCGGCCCCACCCAGCGCAGCTGGCGGTCGGCGGTGAGCGAACGCCAGAACGCGGCCATGCCGTCGAAGATCCCATCGAGGTCGCGGCCGACGACGTGGTGGGCCAGCGCCTGCACCGCGGCGACGCACAGTTCGTTGCCGCGGCCGTTGGTGAACGTCAGGCCGTGACCCTCCAATCCGCCGGGACCGTCGGTGTGCAGGATGACGTAGGTCGCCGAGTAGTCCCCGGTGTTCATGGCGTCGGAACCGTCGAGGGTCCGTGAGGTGGGGAAACGGATGTCGAGCGGCTCCACCGCGGTGATGGTGGTCATGCGACCGTGCCGTCGCCGATCCGGTAGGTGCGCTTGGGCAGTCGGTAGGCGAGATCGACGGCGGTCTCGGCGGCCTCCTCGAGCGGCAGCCGGTGCTCGGCGACCAGCCGCGCAAGGAACGCGCAGTCCACCCGGCGCGCCACGTCGTGGCGCGCGGCGATCGAGGGGAACGCGCGGGTGTCGTCGTTGAACCCGACGGTGTTGTAGAACCCCGCGGTCTCGGTCGTGAGCTCGCGGAACCGGCGCATGCCCTCCGGGCTGTCGTGGAACCACCACGCCGGTCCGAGGACCATCGCCGGGTAGTGGCCCGCGAGCGGCGCGAGCTCGCGGGCGTAGGCCGACTCGTCGAGCGTGAACACCACCAGCGTGAGGCGCGGCTCGTTGCCGAAGCGGTTGAGCAGCGGTCGCAGCGCCCGGACGTAGTCGGTCGGCATGGGGATGTCGGCGCCCATGTCGGGACCGAAGCGCGCGAGCACCCGCGGGTTGTGGTCGCGCAGCGAGCCCGGGTGCAGCTGCATGACCAGCCCGTCCTCGCAGCTCATGCGGGCGAACTCGGTGAGCATGTGGGCACGGAAGCGCTCGGCGGCGGCCGCGTCGGCGCGACCGCGCAGCCCCGCTTCGAACAGCCGTGCCGCGTCGGCCCCGTCGAGGTCGAGCGTCGCCGCGGTCGGGTGGCCGTGATCGGTCGCGGTGGCACCGTTGCTCGCGAAGAACGCCCGGCGGGACCGCAGCGCGTCGAGATAGCCGCCGTAGGTCGCGGTGTCGCAGCCGGTCACCTCGCCGAGGCGGCCGACGGCGGACGCCCAGTCGTGGCGTTCCATGTCCACGACGTCGTCGGGCCGGAAGGTCGTCACGACGTTGCCCGCCCAGTCGCTGTCGCGGATGGCGCGGTGGTGCTCGAGGGAGTCCAGCGGCGACTCGGTGGTGGCGAGGAACTCGATGTTGAAGCGGTCGAACAGCGCCCGCGGCAGGAACGCATCCCGCCCCAGGCAGTCCTCCAGTTGGTCGTAGACCTCGTCGGCGGTGGCGGCCGACAGCCGGGTCGTGACACCGAAGACCTCGTGGAGCTCCTGTTCCAGCCACAGCCGGCTCGGCGTGCCGCGGAAGAGGTGCCAGTGCTCGGCCAGCCGCCGCCAGATCGCCCTGGGGTCGCCCTCCACCGGCGCGCCGTCGCGGCTGGGCACCCCGAGGTCCTCCAGGGCGACCCCCCGCGAGTAGAGCATCCGCAGCACGTAGTGGTCGGGGACGACGAGCAGCTCGGCGGGGTTCCCGAACGGCTTGTTGTGCGCCATCAGCGCCGGGTCCACGTGGCCGTGCGGGCAGATCAGGGGCAGGTCGCGCACGTGGCCGTAGAGCTCTCGCGCCAGCCGGCGCTGCAGGGGGTCGGAGGGGAACAGACGGTCGGGATGCGGGCCGGCCTCGGGCACCGTGGACTCCTTGGTCACCAGCTGTGCACCGTGCCGTCGAGGCGGCGGGCGACCGGCAGGTACGCGGGCACGTAGGGATGGCGTTGCGCGAGGTGCTCGTCGATGTCCACGCCCAGGCCGGGGCCCTCGCCGGGGTGGAGGTAGCCGTCGGCGAAGCGGTAGGCGTGCGGGAACACCGCGTCAGTGTCGGCCGAGTGGCGCATGTACTCCTGGATGCCGAAGTTGTGCACCGACAGGTCGAAGTGCAGCGCGGCCGCCATCGACACCGGCGACAGGTCGGTCGCCCCGTGGCAGCCGGTGCGCACGTGGTAGGGCTCGGCCAGCGCGGCGATCTTGCGCAGGTGGGTGATCCCGCCGGCGTGCACCACGGTGGCGCGCACGTAGTCGATGAGCTGCTCGGTGATGAGCTGCTGGCAGTCGTACAGGCTGTTGAACACCTCGCCGACGGCCAGGGGCGTGGTGGTGTGCTCGCGGATCAGCCGGAAGCTGTCCTGCAGCTCCGCGGGCACGGGGTCCTCGAGCCAGAACAGCCGGCAGTCCTCGAGGCGCCTGCCCAGCCAGCCGGCCTCGATGGGCGTGAGCCGGTGGTGAGCGTCGTGCAGCAGCGCCACGTCGAAGCCGAACTCGCCGCGCAGCCGCTCGAACAGCCGCGGCACGAAGCGCAGGTACTCCTCGGTGGACCAGGCGTCCTCGGACGGCAGGCCCCGGGTGGCCGGCTCGTAGCCCAGCTCCGCGCCCCCCACGCCGTAGGCGCTGGGCACACCGGGGACTGAGCACTGCGCGCGGACGGCCCGGTAGCCGAGGTCGAGGTAGCGGGCGACCGCGTCGACGGTCTCCTCCAGGGTCGCGCCGCTCGCGTGCCCGTAGCACAGCACCCCCGTCCGCGAGCGGCCGCCGAGCAGGTTGTAGACCGGCGTGCCCAGGGCCTTGCCCTTGATGTCCCACAGGGCGACGTCCACCGCGGCGATCGCGGTCATGGTCACCGGTCCGCGCCGCCAGTACGCGCCCTTGTAGAGGTACTGCCAGCAGTCCTCGACGTCGAACGGGTCGCGGCCGACGAGCAGCGGGACGACGTGGTCGTCGAGATAGGACGCGACCGCGAGCTCGCGGCCGTTGAGGGTCGCGTCGCCGAGCCCGTACACGCCCTCGTCGGTGTGCACCTTCAGGGTGACGAAGTTGCGGCCGGGCGAGCACACGATGACCTTCGCCCCGGTGATCTTCACGCGCCGGCCTCGCGCTTCATGCGCACGACCATCTGGGTGGGGTCGATGAAGCGCAGCGCGATGAGCAGCGGCACGAAGGTCGTGAGCATGTAGATGACCGCCATCGCGTCGATCGCCTGACCGGGCCGGATCCCGGCGGCGAACACGGTGTAGTACAGGGCGACGACCAGGGTCTGGTCGCCGGGGCCCGCGGTCAGGAACGTCAGCTCGAACATCCCCAGGACGCGGATCAGCACGAGCAGCCCCGCGGCCAGCAGACCCGGCACCGTGAGCGGGGCCAGCACCCTGGTGAACACCCGCCAGGTCGTCGCGCCGCACATGCGGGCGGCGCGCTCGACGTTCTCGTCGATCTGCTCGATGAACGGCACGAGCACGAAGATCACGAAGGGCACGGCCGGGACGATGTTGGCCAGGATCACGCCGCCGCGGCTGCCGGCCAGCCCGAACTTGTACAGCGCCGTCGCCAGCGGGATGCCGTACGTGATCGGGGGGACCAGCATCGGCAGGAGGAACAGCAGCAGCAGCGCCCGCTTCCCCGGGAAGTCGCGCCGCGCGATGAGATATGCCGCCGGCGTGCCGACGGCCAGGCTGACGGCGACCACGGCGGCGCTGATCTGGGCCGTCGCCGTCAGGACGCGCCCCATGCGGAAGCTGTCCATGGCGAAGGCGTACCAGCGCGTCGTCCACCCCGACGGCAGCGTGGTCGCGAACCAGCTGGACGCGAACGAGTTGAGCAGGACGCTGAAGATCAGCGCGGCGAGGTTGAGCAAGAAGAACGCGACGACCCCGACGAGGATCCAGCTGCTGACGGAGAACGTCAGCTGGCGGCGCGGCGGCGCAGGCGGCGGCACGTGGCTCACGGCTACCCCTTTCCGCCCGAGGTCGCGCCGCGGTACAGCCGCGAGCGCAACCCGAGGATCACGCCGATGACGGCGAGCTCGACGGCGGCCATGACCATGGCGATGGTCGACGCCATCGGATAGTCGAACTGCTCGTAGGCGGCCTGATAGGCCGCGATCGAGATCACGCGCGTCTCACCCGACGGGTTGCCGACCATGACCGCCGAGGGGAACACCGCGAAGGCGGCGACGAACGCCAGCATGAACGCGATGCTGACCCCGGGCAGCATGAGCGGGAATGTGACCTTCCAGAAGCGCTGGGTGGGACCGGCTCCCAGCGTCGCGGCCGCCTTCTCCACGTCCGGGTCGATGCCCGACGCGTGACCGAGCACGATCAGCAGCGCGAGGGGGAAGCCGGTGATCACCAGCGAGGCGAACACGCCGACGTAGTTGTTCGTCAGCCGCAGCGGCGCGTCGATCAGCCCCAGCCCCAGCAGGGCCTGATTGAACCACCCCTGGGGGCCGAAGTAGCGGATCAGCCCTTCGGCGACCAGGACCGTCCCCAGCGTCACCGGCAGGATCAGCGCGGTGGTGATGAGCCGCTTGAAGCGCATCGGCCGGCGCATCTTGTGGGCGATGGGCACGCTCACGGCGACGTTGAGCAGGGCGGCGGGCAACGCCAACCGTAACGTCTTGGCGATCGTGGACGCCTGGTAGGCGTCGTTGAAGAACGCCCGGTAGTTCGCGAACACCCCGCCGCCGTCCAGGGGCTGGAACGACAGCCCGAGCCCGTACAGGAACGGGTACACGAACAGCAGCCCGATGGTCGCGGCGGCCGGGATCGCGAGCAGCACGACCCGGTCCAACCCCACCGCCGCGAGCCGGTGACGCAACGAGCGCCCGGCGGCGGGACGATCGGCTGCGACGGCGCGGCTCACGACGCGGCCTCGAAGACCAGGACCCGGGCCGGGTCGGCGCGGACGGAGAGCTCGTCGCCGGGAGCGACGCGTTCGCGGGTGCGCAGCTGCAGGCTGAGGCCAGCGGCGGCCTCCGCGGTGACGACCAGCTCGTTGCCCTGGTACTCGACCACCTCGGCACGGCAGCGGATGAGGTTGCGGTCGCCGTCGCCGCCCGACCCGCCGCCGACGCGCAGGTCCTCCGGCCGGATCGCCGCCACGAGATCGCCGACCCCGTCGCCGGTGCGGTCGACGCCGTCGAGCTCCACTTGGCCGCCGGCCAGCAGCACGGTGGCGCGGCCGTCGCGCGCCTCCTTGAGCTGGGCGGGCAGCAGGTTGCGGTAGCCCATGAACGCGGCCACGTAGGCCCCGGCCGGCTGGGTGTAGACCTCCTCCGGCGTGCCGACCTGCAGCATGCGCCCCGAGCGCAGGATGACGATGCGGTCGGCCAGCGACAGGGCCTCGCTCTGGTCGTGGGTGACGTAGACGGTCGTCAGCCCCAGGTCCTGGTGCAGGCGCCGCAATTCGGTGCGCAGCTCGGTGCGCAGCTGGGCGTCCAGGTTGCTCAGCGGCTCGTCCATGAGGATCAGCGGCGGCTCGAGCACGATCGCGCGGGCCATCGCCACGCGCTGCTGCTGGCCGCCGGACAGCTGGGACGGGTACCTGTCCGCGTGCTCGGTGAGGCGGACCTGCTCCAGTGAGCGCTCGACACGCGGCCCGACCTCGTCACTCGGCGTCTTGCGGGCGTGCAGCCCGAACGCCACGTTCCGCCGCACCGTCAGGTGCGGGAAGAGCGCGTAGTTCTGGAACACCATGCCGAAGCCGCGGCGCTCGGGGGGAAGCGTGTCGATGCGGCGGTCGTCGAGCGTGATCCGGCCGGCGCCCAGGGGCAGGAGGCCGGCCAGGCAGTTCAGCATCGTCGACTTGCCGCACCCCGAGGGTCCGAGCAGGGCGACGAACTCGCCGCCGAGGACGTCGAGGTGGAAGTCGCTGAGCGCGACCTGTCCGCCGAAGGACTTGCTCACCCCCTCGATGCGCAGGTGCCGGAGCTTCGGGTCGGGCATGCCCTACTCCGGCTCCTGGACCTTGCCCTCACCGATCCGGCGATCCCACATGTCGAAGGCCAGGACCAGCGCCTCGGCGTCCAGCGGCAGCTCCTTGGGGTTGTCGGCGATCGCCGCCTCGTACTCGGGCCGGCCGAACTCCTCGAGGATCGCCCGCGACTCCTCGGGAGCCATGTCGATGGTGGCGCCCTCGACCGCGGGACCGGGGAAGAAGTAGCCGGCATCGTAGGCCTTGGCGTTCTCCTCGGGGGTGTGGATCCAGGCGAGGAGGTCGAGCAGGACCTCCATCTTGGCGTCGTCCACGCCCTCGGGGACCACGAAGTAGTGGGCGTCGGTCACCCACGTGAAGTCGTCGAAGAAGGCGACCTCGGCTTCCTTCGGAACCGTGCCCAGCGCTCGCGGGTTGATGTCCCACCCCGTGGTGGAGGCGACCATCGCGCGCACGCCCTGGCCCAGCTCGGTCATGGTCTGGGTGGTGCCGGTGGGGTAGTACTCGATGTGCTCGCCGAGCTGCTCCAGGTAGGCCCAGGTGTTGTCCCAGCTCTCCGGATCCTGCGGATCCTCGTCGCCGAGCAGGTACGGCAGCCCCATCAGGAACGTGCGACCGGGACCGGAGTTGGCCGGCCGGGCGTACATGAACTTGCCGGGGTTCGCCTCGGCCCAGGCCAGCAGCTCCTCGGGCGTGCTCGGCGGGTCGTCCACCTGCGCCGGGTCGTACTCCAGCAGCGGTCCCGACGGGTAGTAGGTGATGACGACGCCGAAGCCCTGCGCGAGCGACTGCATGTTGAAGGCCGGCTCCATCAAGATCTCCTCGAGGTTCGCCCCGGTCTCCTCGTAGGCCGGAACGATCTCCTCCCACAGCCCGAACTCGATGCCCGCGGCGAGCCCGTCGGTGCCGGTGAGCACCAGGTCGGTCTGCAGGTCGCCGCCCTCCTGCTGGGCGCGGATGCGCCCCGCAAGGTCGGGCGACGGTGCCTGGTCGTAGTTGACCTGCGACACCTTATCCGGGTTGGCTTCGACGTAGGCGTCGATCATCGACTGCGTCAGCTGCAGGTTGCCCGCCACGTCGATGACGTTGAGCGTCACCGGCTCCCCGGTCGGGGCCTCCTCCGGTGTGGGCGCCTCCGTGTCGCCGGCGCCGGTGTCGCCGGCGGTCGGGGCCGCGGTCTCGGTGGCGCCGGGGGCCTCGCTGATCGGCGCCTCGGCGGCGGTTGTCCCGGCGCCCGCATCCGGCGCCTCCGGCGCACCGCACGCCGTCGCCAGCATCGCCAGGACGGCCGCCGCCGCCAGCATCCCGGTCGTGTGTCGCGTTCGGGCCACTGCAGACCACCTCTCGGGCTCGGCGCCCCACGGAGCGGCGCGGTAAACGCTTTCTAGCGCAGCGACGCTACCGGAGCAAGAAAAGATCGGGGCGATGGAAACCCTTTTCTGCAAGTGCGGCCGCGTGGCGATCGCCCGGCAGCCGCCGGGGGCGCACAGATCCCGGCGCCTGGCCGGCTCAGGAGGACGTTGCCTCTCCCCGCGGACTCCGCACCGACGGTCGGCCCGCAGCACGGGCCGACGGCCCCTGGAGCCGGGGTGTGGCGATCGCTGCGGGGGCCGGCCCGGTCGAGTCGCGCACCACGAGCTCTGGGACCAGCACCTGCGGCTCCAGCCCCCGCTCGCCCTTGAACAGCCGCGTCAGCATGCGCCAGGCATGCCGGCCCAGCTGCTCCTTCGGGTTGCGCACCGTGGTCAGAGCGGGGCTGGCGTACGCGGCGAAGGCGATGTCGTCGAAGCCGGCGATCGAGACCTCGTCGGGCACGGCGACCCCGCGCTCGCGCAGCCGCGCCAGCGCGCCGAAGGCGACGATGTCGTTGAAGGCGATGATCGCGGTCGGACGGCGCTCGAGGGCCGCGTCGGTGGCGCGGTAGCCGTCGTCCATGGTCGAGCCGCAGTCGACGGTCTGCGGATCGATGCCGAAGGCGGAGGACTCCGACAGCGCACGACGCCGCTCCCGGTGCGACCACGACAGCGGCGGCCCGGACAGATACGTCACCTGCCGGTGCCCCTGGCGTGCCAGGTGGCCGCAGACCGCCAGCATGCCGGCGTGCGAGTCCACGGTGACCGCCGGCAGGGCCAGCCCCGAGACCTGCCGGTTCACCGACACCACGGGCCGACCAGCGTCGAGCACCTCCGACAGGTCATGCCGCGGCATCCGCGACGAGCACAGCACCAGACCGTCGGTCTGCCGCAGCAGCTCGTGCGCCAGGCTGCCCTCGTCTTCGGGCACCTCATCGGACGCGGCGACGAGCGTGTGGTACCCGTCGGCGACCGCCTCGGCGGTCAGGCCCTTCATGACCTCATGGAAGTAGGGGTTGGCGAGATCGGGCAGCAGCACGCCGATCATGCCGGTGCGGCCACGGGCCAACCCCTGCGCGGAGGCGTTGGGGCGGTAGCCCAGGCGGGCGGCGGCCTCGCGCACCCGCTCCGCCAGCTGCGGGGCGACCGTCGCCGAGCCATTCATCACGCGCGACACCGTGGCCACGGACACCCCGGCGGCCTCGGCGACCCTGGAGATCGTAACCGCCCGGGTCCTGGTCACCTCGTCCTCTTGTGGGTGCGTGCGAGAAAGGCGTTTCCCACTCTAACCGCGGTGCTTCACGCCGACGGCGACAGAGCGACCTTGGGCGAGGTCGCGGCCATGCTGCCGACCCGGGCGCTTCCGAGGCGTGGGCCTCGCCTCCCGCCAGGAGCGCGGACGCGGGGGCGACGCTCGCCCGGCACGGGGTCCTCGGCGTCGAGCTCGCAGATCGTGTTGGTCGCGCGGTCGACCGTCGCGGCGAGCCGGACGCGCCGACGGGCGTGGAGCGGGCGCCACGGGGTGCACCGTGCCGCCGTCGAAGAGCGCCGCACGGCGCCGCGTCGCCACGGCCGGCCGAGACCGTGCCGGCTGACCACGCGTGGGGTCGAGCCACAGGCCGGATTACGACAGCCATGCCCCCAGAGGCTATTCCGGTTGTATCGTTGGTGAGGCGATGGTGGGTGTCCCTGTCGAGATCGCGACGGCAGACCCGCGGGTGGTCCGGCCGGTCGACCTGCGGGCGCGGTACGCGAACCCCGCGAAGGAGCTGCGGCGGCTGGCCCGTCGGGGCGCGCTGCTGCGGCTCGGCCACGGCTACTACGCGGTGATTCCGGAGGAGTACCGCGGCACGGCGTGGCGCCCATCGGCGGAGTCGGCGGGTCTGGCGATCGGCCAGGCCGACTACGGCACCGACCACGTGGCCGTCATGGGCGTCAGTGCCGCCCGCCTGCTGGGGGCGGTGCCGCGCGCGCTGGGCGTCGCGGTGATCGCGGTGTCGGTCCAGCGACCGCCGCTCGAGACGACGGCCGGGTGCATCCGGTTCGTGACCCGAAGGGTCCGTGACCTTGACGTGTGTCGCGTGGACACCGACCTCGCGGCGGGCTGGGCGACGACGCCCGAGCAGACGGTGCTCGACCTCGCCGACCGCCCCGCGCTCGGGCACCTGTCGCCCCGCGAGATCGCGCAGTGCATCCGGCGCCTCGCCGCCGACGTGGACTGGGAGGCGTTGGCCGCGCTGGCCCGCGCGCAGCGCAAACGCCCGGCAGCCGTGCGCGCAGCGGCGGCGGCGGGCATCGAGGCCCCGGTGAAGGTGAGCCGACCCGTGCCCATGCGCGGCCTGACCGGCGACTGACCGCAGTGCTCAGCCGCACGCAACTGCGCCGGTGGGTGGACGCCTTCGGCGTGCCGGCCGACCAGATCGAACGCGACCACCTGGTCTCGCACGTGCTCGCGCGGCTCCCCGAGATGCCGCTCGACGCGACCTTCTTCGGTGGGTCGGCGCTGTGCCGGACGCACCTGCCCGACCGGCGCCTGTCGGAGGACATCGATCTTCTCGTGCCCGCGCCGGCGCGCGCGGCCGAGGTTCTGGCCGACCGCCTCCCCGGCCTGCTCAAGCGGGAGCACCGAGGACTCTCGCTGCGCTGGGAGCGCGATCGCCAAACGCTGGTCGGCACGCTCGCAGCGGCCCAACTCGTCCTCCGCATCCAACTGGTCACGCTCGACGCCGGCTACCGGCGCTATCCCAGCAGCGACCTGCCGGTCCTGCTGCGCTACGACGACCTGCCCGAGGCCGTGGTGCTGCGATGCCCGACCAGGACAGGTGCCGCGGCGATGAAGCTGAACGCGTGGGCGGAGCGGGCCGCCGCCCGCGACCTGTGCGACCTCCTGGGTCTCGCGGAGGTGAACGCCCTCGACGCAGCGGCCGTCGCGGCCGCGGCCGAGGCCGCGGCACCGCTCCAGTCCCGCCAGTTCGATGACGCGCGGCTGCCTTCCGAAGCAGCCTGGCAGGCGGCGCTGCGCAACCAGATGCGGACCGTCCCACCGCTTGACCGCGCCCTCGCCGTCGTCCGAGCCGCGGTGGCGGACGCCGCCGGCTGGCGGACCTGACCGACCGGTGGTCGGCCCTGAACGCCGACCCTGCGAGTCCCGGCCGGGTGTGCTTGACTGCGTGGCAACTTCCCCACTTCGACCAATCGGACGGGCTGCCCGAGCGGAGGAGAGCGTGGGATGGATCGCGACGAGTTGCGCGCGTGGCTGGCCGCGCCGCCCGGGGCGGCGGTGCCCGGGGTCGATCCGGAGCTCTTGGACCCGGCGGACCAAGACGACCGCGGGCTGCTCGTCAGGGCGCAGCACCCCGCGGCCTCGGCCGCGGTCGAGCGCGGGGACGACGAGGCCACCGAAGGCGACGAGCGCTTCAACCCGCGCATGCACCTGCTGATGCACGAGGTCGTCCTCAACCAGCTGTGGATGGGGGAGCCGCCCGAGACCCGGCGCGCGGCCGAGCGCCTGCTGCGCGCGGGCCACGACCACCACGAGACGGTGCACCTCATCGGCTCGGTCGTCGCCGGCCAGCTGTGGTCGGCCCTGCACGCCCGCGAGCCGGTGGACCCCGACGACCTCGCCGCCGCGCTGGACGAGCTGCCGGGGGGACAGCGACGACCTGTCCCCGCCGGACCCGGACGACCTCGACCTCGCCGCCCACGACGTCGACGCCGAGGACGAAGAGGCGTTCGAGCAGAACCGCGACCGCCTCGTCGAGGACTTCGGCGGCTGGCTGGCCGACCGCGAGCAGGAGGAGCACGACTGGGTCGCCCACCAGATGCTGGACTACAAGTGGAGCCACCTCGACGGGCACCTCGGCCGCTGGCGGGCCGCCGACCTCGAGGAGGTGCTCCTGGAGCTGTTCCCCCGCAAGACCCTCGTCGACGCGGAGGACCTCCCCCACGTCGTGCCGGCCGCGGCCCAGTTCCTCCGGTTCCTCGACGACCGCCGTCTGCTCTCCCCCGAAGGCGACCCGCTGCCGCGGCTTCTCGGCGTCCTGGAGCGGCTCGAGGCGCCGTTCCTGGAACGGATGCGCGACCCGGCGAACTTCGGGATGGGGAAGTCGCTGGCCGCGGGCATGACCTCCGACGGGGTGGACCTCACCGACGACGACAGCGTCCAGGCGTGGATCGCCGACTTCAACGCCCGGCCCGAGGAGGAGCGGCGGCGGGCGGTCCCGGGACCCGGGGCCGGGACCGTGCTGCCGGCGATGGCGCTGCCCGGCGACGACGTCCTGGCGGCGCAAGCCGTCGCTGCTCCGGCCGTCCGCCAGATCGCCGCGTTCCTCGACTGGGTCGGCGCGGGCCGGTCGCTGACCCAGAAGGGCAACCTCAAGCTCGCCGACGGCAAGGCGCTCGTCGAGCTGCTCGGCACCGGCGACCGCGTCGACGAGACCATCGGCGACCGGACCTTCGCCACCCGCACGACTACCGATCTGCCGGGTGTCGATCTGGTCTACCGGCTGGCGTTCAAGGCACGGCTGGTCCGCAAGCACCACGGGAGCCTGCGCACGACCAAGCGGGGCAGCCGGCTGGCGCAGGAGCCGCTCGAGACCTGGCGTGAGCTCATGACGGCCATGCTGGACATCGGCATGATCGGTGCCGGTCGCGAGGACCGCTACGGGTTCCACTGGTGGGCGGACTACCTCGAGGAGGGGGTCGTCGAACTGCTGGGCACCGTCGCCCGCGCCGGCGCGCCGCTGCCGGTGGACGTGCTGGCCAAGGCCGCCCACCAGGGGCTCGCGGACGACCACGACCTCGGCGGCCTGCCGGAGGTGCACCGCGCCGGGCTGCCCGAGTCCATCGCGCGGGGCGTCGGCACGCTCGTCGACCGCTTGGTCTGGATGGGCGCCGCGACCCGCGAGGGCGTCACCGTCGAGCGGGACCGCTGGGGAGACGAGCGGCGCACAGGAGGTGAGCTCGCGCTCACCGACCTCGGCCGCTGGTTCGTCCGCCCGCTGCTGGTCGCGCAGGGCTATGAGTTCCCGGTCGCCGGCGCCCTCGCCGGCGCCACCGCCGTGGAGCTGCTGGAGGGCGTCGCGGACTGGCCGCTCGAGGCGGTCCACGCCGAGGTCCGGGCCTGGGCGGCAGCGCGGCAGGCGCCGGCCGAAGAACTCGCCGCCGTGGTCCGCCAGGTGCTGACCCCCGACCTGCGAGCGCTCGGCCTCGAGGCGCTCGAGGTGATCGGCGACGACGCCGCGCCGGCGGTGCGGGGCCTGACCGACGACCCGGTCCTGCGGCCGTGGGCGACGCTGTGGCTGATCCAGCGGGGCCACGGGCAGCCACTCGCGTTCGACCCCGGCGACGCGCCGGCGGCGTTCGTGCAGGCCTTCGCCGTCGCGTTGCTCTCAAGCGGCCCGCAAGGCCCCGCCGAGATGCTCGCCCATGACATCCCCGTCGGAGACCAGGTCGGCATCGTCGAGCTGCTGTGGCGGGTCGACGACCCCTACACCCAACCGGTGCTCGAGGCGCTGGCCGCCGCCGAGCAGAAGGCGGTCGCCAAGGCCGCCCGCAAGGCGCTGTTCAAGCACCGCAGCGCCGGTCCCGGCCGGCGCGGGTGACCGCGCACGCGGGCCGGCGTCGCGGCGTCACACCGCCACGGTCTCATCGAGGTCCCGGCTTTGTCATGGCTGGTTGAGCACCTCTGCAGGAGGATGTGCGTTGACCCGCAGCGTGGGACCACGACGTCAGGGTCGCCACTCGCGGCGGGCACGCCGGCCATCGTGAACCTGCGAAGACGCTGTCCCGGTCCAGCGACCCCAACAGGGTCGCCTGGCCGCCGGACCTACCCAGCGTCCCGATCACGGTGAGGGCATTCGACACGATGCCGCATGCCAGCGAGCTGTCCGGTGCAGCGCCGGGGTGGTCGCGTGGGGGGTCGGGTGCTAGCCTGCTGACCATGTTGCTCCTCGGTTGAGTCTGCGGCGCCGCGCCGTCACGAGCACCGCCTGCGGGCCGGTGCCGTGTCCCCTCACCCCAGCCCTTCCCGGAGCAACGTCATGCCTTCTCCCCAGCCCTCCAGCGACCCCTTCGAGATCCCGCGCCCCGCGCAGGTCCCGGCGATCGAGCTGATCGGCGTGCGGAAGGTCTTCCGCCGCCGGGAACGGGCCCACGGGCGGTTCAGCCCGCGCCGCCGCGTGGCGGCGCTCGACGGTGTCTCCTTCAGGGTCGAACGGGGCGAGACCGTCGCCGTCCTCGGTCAGAACGGATCCGGCAAGTCGACGCTCGTGCGGGTGCTCTCGACGCTGCTGCTGCCCGACGGCGGGACCGCCCGCGTGTTCGGCCACGACGTCCTGACCCAGCCCGCGGTGGTGCGGCGCCTGGTCAACCGCGTCTCGGTGGAGGCCTCGTTCTTCAAGAAGATGTCGGCGGCCGAGAACCTCAGCTACGCCGCTCGCTTCCACGGCCTCACCTCTGGCCGGACGCGCGCCGGCATCCCCGAAATCCTCGAGCGCGTCGGCTTCCCCGCGGACCGGCGCAGCGAGCCGATGGAGAACCTGTCGCGCGGCATGCAGCAGAAGGTGGCGCTCGCCAGGGCGCTGCTGACGGCCCCCGTCCTGCTGCTGCTCGACGAGCCCACCACCGGTCTCGATCCGCGCTCCAAGCGCGAGGTGCAGGCGTTCGTCAAGGAGATGCGGGCGATGCACGACGCGACGATCCTGTTGTGCACCCACGACCTGGACGAGGCCGAGGCGCTGGCCGACCGCATCGGCGTGCTGGACCGCGGTCGGCTCCTCGTCCTCGGCACGGTCGACGAGCTGAACCGGCGCTACGGCGCACAGACGCTGGAGGTCGCGTTCTTCGCCGCCACCGGCCGCGAGTTCGGCGAGGAGACCGATCCCGACGACGACCGGGAGGTGTTCGCGTGAGCCTGCACCAGCCGGCGAGCGGGGTTGCGGGCGACGGCCGCGGGCGGTGGTCGCTGCGCCACGAGCTGATCGGGCTGTCCGGTGTCGTGGAGCGCAACCTGTACCTGGTCAAGCGCTACATCTGGTGGGACATCGCCTTCTTCGTGTGGACGGTGGCGAACACCCTCAGCATCGTCTTCATCGCCCGCGGGATCGAGGCGAGCGGCGGCACGATCGACGTCAATCGGGCGGCGACCAGCCTGCTCATCGGTGCGGTCATCTGGGCCTACCTCGGCGTGATCTTCGAGATCATGACCGAGACCGTTGCCTGGGAGCGCTGGGAGGGCACGATCGAGTACACGTTCATGGCGCCCCTGTCCCGCTCCGTGCACCTGTTCGGGATGGGCGCCTTCGCGCTGCTGTACGGCATGGCGCGCGCGCTGCTGCTGTTCGCCGTCTGCGCCTTCTTCTTCGATCTGTCAATCCCCGACGCCGACTTCGGGGCGGCCCTCGTGGTGCTCGCCGTGGCGTCGGTGTCCTTCGTCGGTCTGGGCATCGTCACGGCGGTGCTGCCGCTGATCTCTCCCGAGAAGGGCTCCCAGCTCGGGTTCGTCGCCCAGGGGCTGCTGCTGGTCGTGTCCGGCGTGTACTACCCCGTCGAGGTGCTGCCGCGGTGGATGCAGTGGCTCGCCACGGTCTCGCCGGCCACGTACGCGCTGGACGGCATCCGCGACGCCATCCTCGTGGGCGACCCGCTCACGGCCATGGGCGACGAACTGTGGCCGCTCGTGGTCATCGGCGTCGTCGCCGTCCCGGTCGGCCTCGCCGTGTTCCGCCGGGGCGAGCGCTACGCCAAGCAGCACGGCAAGCTCAAGCGCAGCGGCTGAGCCGGCCCACGCCGCCACACGCCCACGTGTCCGATGGGTCCTTCCCGCCCCCGGTCGGTCCGGGGCCGGCACCGACGAACCGGCGGCACCCCGATGCGTCCGCCTCACAGACGGTCAGCGGCGGAGGGCGCCGGCGGACACGCCGAGCTCGGCCAGGTCCGCGGCGGCCTGCCCTGCCACCCACCCCGCGGTGCTGCTCACCGACCGCACCCGCTGGACGGTGTGCGGGAAGGCGGCTTCCTGCGCGGCCCGCAGCCGCTCCTCGCGGGCGCCCAGGACGGGGAGGAAGCGCCCCTGCTCGGCGGCAGTCGATGACGACACCTGCCCGTCCGTCGCCGCCCGCAGGCGCTGGCCGATGCGGTGGGCGAACCCCAGCAGGAACGAGCGCCGGAACGACCGCGTCCGGGAGCGGCCGGCGGCGTCGCGCCGGGAGCCGTGCCGGGCCATCGCGCCCGTCGCCTGCGCCAACAGCGAGGCCGTCAGCAGCTCGACGGCGTCGAGGTCGGCCTCGTACCCGAAGACCGTGACCGACCCGAGGTCGCTGGTGTACACGGTCCGGCAGCGGTTCGCGGCCGCGACCTCGGCCGTCAGCGAGGCCTTGGCGTCGGCGTAGGGGTCGTCGACGAGGAGGCGGCGGACCGACGGCTCCCCGACGTCGTCGGGCGAGACCAGCAGCGCCTCGTCGATCGCATGCCGGGCGATCAGCTCCTGCGCCTTGGCCGTGAGCGCCTCCGCCTCCTGGTCGAACTCGGTCGACTCCGCCTTCGCCAGCAGCGCACGCACGCGCGCGAGCACCCGTCCGTCCAGGCGGGACGTGTCCCGGAGCGACCCGCCGAGCGCCTGGCCGGGGCCGGGCAGCGTGCGCGGCAGTTCGGGCAGGCGGGCGAGGAGGCACAGCACCTCGACGGCCAGGAGCAGAGCCGCCTCGAGCGCCGCCGGACTGCTCGCGCGTCCCGCCAGCGCGGCCACCTCGGCCTCCCAGCGGGGGTGCAGCGCCTGCCCCCGCTGCGTCCGATGCCTGCCGTCGGCCACGGCGGCCTCCGCGACGACGTCGCCGTGCGACGCGGTCAGGCGGCGTGTCGTGAGGTGCACGACGTCGGCCGGCGTCCATCCGCGGTCCCACAACGCGCTCACGGCCTCGGCCAGCAGCCCCTCGACCGCGGCCAGCGCCGGCCGGCCCCGCGCGGCGAGCGTGTCGAGCAGCGCCTGGTCGCGGCCGGGGTCCACCCCCCATGACCACACGACCGCCCGCGCCAGGTCCTCCACCGCCGGCGGCGGCGGATCCCGGCGCTGGCCGCCATGGGCGCCGGACGGCGGTCGCGGGGGTGCGGCCCGGCCGGCGGCTCGTTGGCGGCGCCGCTTCTTCGCGGCCCGACGCTCCTTGTTCTTCTGTCCCATCAACGCAGTGTGGCGGATCGTGTCCTCGCCGCCCGGTAACCGGCCCCGCGCCTGTGGACCGGATGCGAGGCGGGCGGTTCGCCCCGCCGCGCAGGCGGGTAGACGGACACCCCGACCACAGAAGGGAGCGCACGATGGGCAGCACCCACAGCCCCGCCGACGACGTCGTCTATGACCTCGTCAGCATCCAGTACCACGCCCTCAA
>JACCXR010000526.1 GCA_013696915.1 Euzebyaceae bacterium | reverse complement strand
GTCCTGGTGACCGCCTCGCCCGCGAGCGCGAACCACTCGTTCGCCGGCACGGCAGCGGCGACCGGTATGTCCCTGACGGTGTCCGGGGAGGAGGCGGTCATCGGCTTCGCCGACGCGAAGGTGCAGTCGGCCGCTCGGACCACCGGCTGCCAGCAGACCGCCGCGAACGCCTGCGCGGTCGCGGCCGGCGCCCGGCCTCCGCTCGGCACCGACGTGACGGCGTACGCGCCCGGCGACCCCGGTCCGAAGACCGCCGCCGCGGCCGGACCCCTGGTGACGACCGGTGAGCTCGGGACCAGCCTGGACGCCACCTTCGGCGAGGCCTACGTGGCGACGGACCCGCTGCCCGACGTCACCGCCGACGCCGACGTGGACTACTCGGAGGTCGACTACTCGCTGACGGACACGCTCCTCGCGGAGGTGGCCGGCCTCGGCCCGGGCCTGCAGACCGCCCTGCGCGGCATCAGCGCCAGCCTTTCGAGCCGGAGCCAGACCGGTGCCATCGGACGACTCGTCGAGCGCATCGACGCCCTCGCCGCCGACCCCACCGCCTTCCCGATGCTGTCGGTCGAGGTCGCCCCCACCTACGCGGCCGCCGAGGACATCGACGACGTCACCTACGCGACGGCCTCGGCGACCGGCGCGACCCTCGTGGTCGGGCCCTCGGCCACGAGCACCGCGATCGCCCCCGAGGGCCTCGCGATCATCGAGGTGAGCGCCACCGACGTGACCGTGGAGTCCGACCAGCGGGTTGCCACCGCGGAGTTCACGCCGGCGTCGGTGACGGCCCGTGTGCTGAACCCGGCCACGGGCGCCTACGTCCGGACGGTCGTGCCGGTGGGGCCCGCGTTCTGCTTCTTCCTGGCGACGGCACTCGAAACCTGCGTCACCGTCGGGACCGGCGAGCGCACCGTCACCTCCACCGGAGGCGTGGGCGGCGCCGCCGCCGCCGCAGCCGTCACGATCTCGGCGCTGCGCACGAGCGGCGACCCGGCCGTCCTTCTGAGGGTCGGCGCGGTGGCGGCCGGCGTCAACGCGGCCCCGCCAGGAGTGAACCCCAACCCGAACCTGCCGAGCACGGGTGGCGGGCCGGAGCCGGTCTTCCCGACGACGGCCGCACTCGGCGCAGTGACCGCCGCCGCGGCCCTCGGTGTGCTCGGCGTCCGTCGTCGCCGGCGCGCGCGCTGACGCCGGAGCCCGGCGTCACTCCCGTTTCGGGTTCGCGAGGACCAGCGCGGCCAGCTACGACGCCGCCAGCAGCAGCAGCAGCAGCAGCGCGGCCGGCACCCACACCCACCGCGGCGCATCGGGGACACCCGCCACCATCCCCCCGCCACCGCCCGCGGCTGCCGACAAAGGGTGATCTGCGGAGGCCGGGGCGGGAATCGAACCCGCGGATAAAGGATTTGCAGTCCTCTGCCTTACCACTTGGCTACCCGGCCGCAGCCAACCGGCGGTGGGCCGGCGCGCCGGACGAGTGTCGCACACGCCCGACGACCCAACAACCATCCGCCAGCACCGTTCAGGCCTCGAGGGCGTCCGCCGTCTCGCCGTCCCGCGCGGCTCGGACGGCGCGACGGGCCCTGCGGAAGCTCTCGGTGAGCAGCAGCGCCCATGCCGCCGCCCCCAGGACCCGGGCCGTGCCGGGGAGCGGCCGGCCCCTCGCCGGGTCGATCCGGCGGAAGCGGCCGCGGCGCGTGACGTAGCCGGCGATGCGCTCGTCGGGCCCCAGCCGCGGCGCCCGCCGGTTCATGCGTCGCCGGACATCCGCTCGATCATCGCCGAGGCGAACTCGCTGGTCTTCACCTGGGTCGCCCCCTCCATCTGGCGGGCGAAGTCGTAGGTGACGATCTTCTCGCCGATGCTCGCCTCGAGCCCGCGGAGAATCAGGTCCGCGGCCTCGGTCCAGCCGAGGCGGCGCAGCATCATCTCGCCCGAGAGGATCACCGACCCCGGGTTGACCTTGTCCTGGCCCGCGTACTTCGGTGCAGTGCCGTGTGTGGCCTCGAAGATCGAGTGGCCCGTGACGTAGTTCACGTTGCCGCCCGGTGCGATGCCGATCCCACCGACCTGGGCCGCCAGGGCGTCGGAGATGTAGTCCCCGTTGAGGTTCATGGTGGCGATGACGTCGTACTCGTCGGGCCTGGTGAGGATCTGCTGGAGCATCGCGTCGGCGATCACGTCCTGGACCAGAACCCGATCGCCGGGGTCGCCGCCGCAGTCCTCCCATCCCACCGCGACGTCGGCGAACTCGTCGCGCACGAGTTCGTAGCCCCAGGACCGGAACGCGCCCTCGGTGAACTTCATGATGTTGCCCTTGTGCACCAGCGTGACGGAGCGACGGCCCTCCGCGACCGCGTATTCGATCGCGGCGCGGATCAGCCGCTTCGAGCCCGTCTCGCTGACCGGTTTCACGCCGATGCCCGAGTCGGGACGGATGTCCCAGCCGTACGCGTCGGAGAAGAACTCGATCGCGCGCCTGGCCTCGTCGGATCCTGCCTTCAACTCCTTGCCGGCGTAGACGTCCTCGGTGTTCTCCCGGAAGATGACCATGTCGACCTTCTCGGGGTGCCGGACGGGGCTGGGCACGCCGGTGAACCAGCGCACCGGCCGCAGGCACACGTAGAGATCGAGGATCTGTCGCAACGCGACGTTGAGGCTGCGGAATCCCTCCCCGACCGGCGTGGTCAGGGGGCCCTTGATGCCGATCAGGTGTGACTTGAAGGCCTCCACCGTCTCGTCGGGCAGCCAGTCCCCGGTCTCGTCGAACGCCTTCTGGCCTGCGAGGACCTCCCGCCACTCGATGCGCTTGGAGCCCGCGTAGGCCTTCTCCACGGCGGCGTCGAAGACTCGGACGGACGCCGCCCAGATGTCGGGGCCGATCCCGTCCCCCTCGATGAAGGGGATGATCGGCTCGTCGGGCACGTTCAGGCCCTCGGGCCCCATGCTGATCGTGTCGGCCACAGCGGAACTCCTCTTGACGCGGGGTCGGGTCGGCCGCAGCTTACCCATGCTCTCCACGCCCGCGTTCCGCCGGCCGGTGTCACGGCGACGGCGCCCGGGCGCGTCCCCGCGCGCGGCGGCGCGGCGGAACGGCCGCCGGC
>JACCXR010000518.1 GCA_013696915.1 Euzebyaceae bacterium | reverse complement strand
GGGCCGTTGCCGGGGCCCGGGTGCTCGGCCGCGGCCATCGCCGCCGCCACCGCGGCCGGCGCGTCCACCCGCCGGCCTGCGGACCGCAGGGCGGCCTGTAGAGCGTGGCCGTCGAGGTCTGGACGTGCGGAGGAGGCGAGCGCCGCCACCCCCGCCACGAGCGCCGTCGACATCGAGGTGCCGCTGCCGCGGAACAGGCCCGGCTCGACCTCGGCCGTGGGATAGGACCGCGCGATCACCGAGTCGGCCGGCAGTCGGCCGACGATGTCCACGCCCGCGGCGGCGATGTCGGGCTGGGGGGTGCCGCGCCGGTCGTCGCCCGTGCCGCTGAACGGCGCGGGGGAGTCGTCGGACATCGAGGCCGTCCCGTGGTCGTCCAGCGCTCCGACCGACAGGCCGCCCACGGCCGTGGCGGGCGAGGTCACGGCAGAGGGCCCGTCGTTGCCCACGGCGGTCACGACGAGCACCCCGTCCCGGGCCAGGCGCTCGACCGCGCGGTCGAGGACCCGGGCGGCGGCCGTGTCCGCGTCGACGCCCAGTGCCAGCGCGGCGACGCGGATCCCGGCCGCACGGCCGGGGCCGTGAAGCCACTGGAGCGCTGCCAGCACGATGCCCAGGTCGGTGCTGCCGTCCGGCCGGCCGACCTTCAGCGACAGCACCCCGGCCGCCGGGGCGACGCCGGGGGCCACGTCGGACCGCGCCGCGATCAGGGATGCCATGAACGTCCCGTGCCCGTAGCCGTCACCGCCGCCCGTGCCGCTGAAGTCGATCTCCCCGGCGACGGCGCCGTCCAGCGCAGGGATCGGGGCGACGCCGGTGTCGATCAGCGCCACGACCGCGCGCTCCCCGCGGGTGGTCGCCCAGGCGTCCGTCGCGGAGGTCGACGCGACCCCGGTGTCGACACGCCGGCCCGAGTCGTCCGCCTTCGGTGCGAGCGAGCGCCACCCCAGCGGTGCTCCCAGGTCGACCGCGCCTGCCGGCGGCCGCCCGGAGGTGACGACCAGGCTATCGACCAGGGGCAGGCGGTCGACGACGCGGACGCCTGCGGCCAACTTCGCCCCCTCCGGCACCAGGTACCTGCCGGCGGTCCCCGCGATGACCGGCGCGCACGCGAGCACGAGCAGCGCTGACAGCAGCGCGGCCACGGCAGCTGCCGTCCGGGAAGGTGCGGGCCTGGTGGGGGCGGTGCCCATGGAGCGTCTCCTGATGGCGTGATGACGTCGGCGGCGCGACTACAGACAGTAATCGGCGGAAGCGGCTCACAGCAGAGGACCATCTCGAGAATCACTCGTGCGGTCTAGTCACCCGTCCCGCGGGTCGAGGGCCGCACCCGTTCCGATAGGCTTGGCCGCGCGTGTTCCGACGCACGTGCCCCCAGATCGAGGACACCGCAGACCATGGCCACCGGCATCGGGGATACCTTGCGCGCCGCCCGGCGCGAACACGGCACGTCCCTCGCGGACGCGGCCGCTGAGACGCGGGTGCGCGAGACCTATCTCGCCGCGCTCGAGGAGGAGGACTTCACCGCCCTGGGCGGCGACGTCTACGTCAAGGGCTTCCTCCGCAGCTACGCGCGCTACCTCGGCGTCGACCCCGACCCGCTGCTCGTCGCCTACCGGCGGGAGTACGAACGGGTGGAGGATCACCCGCAGATCGCCCAGCAGCCGCTCCCGCCGGTCGGCCCGGTCGGGTCGATGGGCCCGTTGGGCGCCCGTCCCCAGCCCTCCCAGGCCGTCCTGATCGGCGGAGCCGCGGCGGCGGTCGTCATCGTCCTGCTCATCGTCGGGATGCTGAGCGGCGGCGACTCCGAGGAGCCGGCCGGCACGGGTCCGCCGCCGGCGACGCAGACGCCCGCTGTGCCGGCCCCCACGGCGGACGCCCTGAACCCGAGCGCGCCCGCGGAGCCCGATCCGACCACGCCGACCGCCGAGCCCTCCGCGTTCACCTCCGTCGAGGTGGAACTCACGATCACGGGTGAGGTGTCCTACGTGCGGACCGAGCAGGGCAGCCCCGCCATCGAGGCGGAACTTCAGGAGGGGGAGTCCGAGACGTTCACGAGCGACGACGAGGTCGTGCTGCGCATCGGCGACGCCTCCGCCGTGCGCCTGGTGGTCAACGGCGACGACCTCGGGCCGCTCGGCGACCCGGCCCAGGTCGTCGAGGTGACGTGCGCGGTGGGGGAGACCGCGTGCGAGATCGACCCGCAGACGTGACGGCTCGCCGCGTCGCGATCGTCACGCTGGGATGCGGGCGCAACGACGTGGACAGCGATCAGCTGGGCGGCTCGCTCGCGGCTTCGGGCTACGAGCTGGTCGACGACCCCGCGGACGCGCAGTGCGTGCTCGTCAACACGTGCACGTTCATCGCTCCGGCCCGCGAGGAGTCCATCGACACCGTGCTGGCGGCCTGCGACCTGCGGCACGGCGACGGCGGGCCCGTGCCGGTCCTCGTCGTCGGATGCATGGCCGAGCGCTACGGCGAGGAGCTCGCGCAGGCGCTGCCCGAGGTGGCCGGCGTCCTGGGATTCGCCGACTACCCGCGCCTGCCGGCGATCGTCGGGGCGGCCCTCGAGGGCCGGTCCGTCGAGGCGGCCCGCGGGTCTGCGCCCGCGGTCCGGGGACTGCCGCTGCTCCGGGTGACCGCGGG
>JACCXR010000489.1 GCA_013696915.1 Euzebyaceae bacterium | reverse complement strand
GCCGGGGACCGACGCCGGCAACGCCGCCTCCGGCGCCGGCGAGCCGACGGTCTCACGGGTCGGCGAGACCGGGGGTGACACCTGTCACGTCGACGTCGCCGACGCGTCCGGCAACCTCGTCGCGGCCACGCCGAGCGGCGGCTGGCTGCAGAGCTCGCCCACGATCCCCGGGCTCGGGTTCTGCCTGGGGACGCGGGCGCAGATGTTCTGGCTGACCGAGGGGCTGCCGAACTCGCTCGCCGGCGGCAAGCGCCCCCGCACCACGCTGACGCCCTCCGTCGCCCTGCGCGACGGCGAGCCGTACCTGGCCTTCGGCACACCAGGTGGCGATACGCAGGATCAGTGGTCGCTGACGTTCTTCCTGCGTCACGTGCACCACGGCATGAACCTGCAGGCCGCGATCGACGCCCCGATGTTCCACACCTCCCACTTCCCGAACTCGTTCTACCCTCGCGAGTCCAGCCCCGGCGCAGTGGTCGTGGAGGGCCGGCTGCCTGCGAAGACCGTGACAGCGCTCCGTGCCCGCGGGCACCGGGTCACGGTCGACGGCGACTGGACGCTGGGCAGGCTGTGTGCCGCGGGTCGTGACCCACGACGCGGCCTGCTCAAGGCGGGGGCCAATCCGCGGGGCATGCAGGGCTACGCGGTCGGCCGGTGAGGAGCCAGCGGTGCGAACGATCCACTCCAGCGACTCGCACGTCGGGTGGGACCGGGAGATCCCGCCGGTCGCACACGTCGCTGCCGGCGACACGCTCGAGTTCGAGGCGCTCGACGCGTCCGGCGGCCAGCTCGGACCCGAGGCGCGGGCCGGCGACGTCACGACGCTCGACTTCTCGCTGATCAACCCGACCACCGGGCCGGTCGCCGTCGAGGCAGCCGAGCCCGGCGACGTGCTCGTCGTCACCATCGAGTCCCTGACCCCCTCGGGCGGCGGCTGGACCGCGCTCATCCCGGGCTTCGGCCTGCTCGCCGAGGACTTCCCCGAGCCCGCCCTCCACGGCTGGACCTACGAGCCGTCGCTGTCGGCCCCAGCCGCGTACGGCACCGTCGCCCGTGTGCCGCTGCGGCCCTTTCCCGGCACCATGGGGGTCGCGCCCGGCGCGCCGGGCCTGCACAGCGTGGTGCCGCCGCGACGTGTCGGCGGCAACATGGACGTGCGCGACCTGGCCGCCGGATCGGTGCTGAGGCTGCCCGTCGAGGTGCCCGGCGCGCTGTTCAGCGTCGGCGACACGCACGCGGCGCAGGGGGACGGAGAGGTGTGCGGCACCGCGATCGAGAGCCCGATGCGGGTGGCGCTGCGCTTCGACCTCGAGAAGGGCGTGTCGCTGCCGGCGCCGCAATTCGAGACCCCGGGTCCCGTCACCCGACACCTGGACGCCGACGGCTACTGGGTCACCACCGGCGTGGGTCCCGACCTCATGTCTGACGCCCGCGACGCCGTCAGGGCGATGATCGACGGCCTCGTGCGGCGCACGGGCATGGCGCCGGAGGATGCGTACATGCTCTGCAGCGTCTGCGCCGACCTGCGCATCAGCGAGATCGTTGACGCGCCGAACTGGGTCGTGTCCTGCTACTTCCCGAAGCTGGTGCTGGGCGGGTGAACCGAGACGCTGGTGAGTCCCCGTTGTCGGAGCAATCCCCGCCGGCGGTCAGCGAGCTCGCCGGCAACATCGTGCTGGCCGAGATGCCTGCCCAACTCGACAACCGCCTGCGCTGGTACTTCAGGCCGGTCCTCATGGTCCGCGGTCCCGACTCGTGGCGCGAACGCGCCGAGGCCTCCGAGCCCCTCGGGGCGAACGACGCCGACCGTGCGGCCGCAGCGATGCGCACGCACACCGAGAGCAGGGCCGCCTCGTACCTCGCGCAGTACGACAGCAACGCGGCCGCGCGGTGACCGGGCCGCCGCTGTCGGTCGCGCTGTGGCTCGCGGCGTTCGCGCCCGTCGTGGTGCTCTTCGCCCTCGTCGTCAGCGGGCGCGTGCGGACCCAACTCGCCGCGGTGATCGCGTTCGCAGCCGCCCTCGTCCTCGCCGTCGGCGTGTTCCAAGCAGCCAGCGACGTGGTCGCGGTCGGCGTCGCCAAGGGGCTGTGGCTCGGCGTGTGGATCCTTTACGTCGTCTGGCCCGCGCTGCTGCTGTACCGCATCGCGTCGGTCGTCGGCATCGACCGCCTCGGCGAGATCTTCACGTCGATGCTGTCCCGCCGGCGCGAGAACCTGCTCATCGTCGCCTGGATCTTCCCGTCGTTCATCCAGGGCGTCGCCGGGTTCGGCACCCCTATCGCGGTCACCGCACCGCTGCTGGTGGCCATGGGCTGGCCCCGGCTGCGCGCCGTCGTCTACCCGCTCATCGGCTACCACTGGTCGGTGACCTTCGGGTCGATGGGCTCGTCGTTTTACATGGCGGCGCTGACCGGCGGCTTCGGCGGTCCGGCCGAGGCGGCGCTCGCCCTGCGCGCCGCGCTGCTGCTCGGTGTCAGCTGCCTGGTCGCGGGCGCGCTCGTGTTGCTGCTCGACGGCGGGCTCGGCGGGCTGCGGGAAGGCGCGCGGCTGCTGCTGCTCGCCGGGCTGCCGATGGCCGCCACGCTCGTGCTGGT
>JACCXR010000474.1 GCA_013696915.1 Euzebyaceae bacterium | reverse complement strand
CCGATGACGCCGTTCGCGACCGTGTCCGCCGTGATCTCCAGCGCCGTGAGGATCGGGACGCCGGCCTTCAACAGCGATCCCAAATTGCGCGCGAAGCGTGACAGCGCGACCTTGTGGAACAGGCTGCCGAAGACCGGGACGCGCAACTTGAAGCGGTCGAGCTGGAAGCGCACGGCAGGCATGACGCGCGCCCGCTTGAATCCCTGCCAGCCCAGGACGGGGACGAAGATCAGCCCGTACCAGAAGGTCTTCAGGAACGAGGACAGGGTGATCAGGACCTTCGTCGGGAGCGGCAGCTCGCCGCCGAGGGACTCGAACATCCCGACGAACGTCGGCACGATGAAGATCAGCATGATCGTCGTGAGCACCAGCGCCATGATCAGCACGACGACGGGATAGGTCATCGCCGACTTGATCTTGCGCCGCAGCGCGACGTCCGTCTCCAAGGTGTCGGCGATGCGGAGCAGCACCGCGTCGAGCATGCCGGCGGTCTCACCGGCCCGGACCATGGCGATGTAGAGCTTCGGGAAGATCTTGTGCTCGGCCAGCGCCGAGGAGAGCGAGCGGCCCTGTTCGACCGCCATGCGGACCTCGCCGACGATGCGGCCAAGCTCCTTGTTGTCACTCTGCTCGGCGAGGATGCTCAGGGCTCGGATCAACGACAGGCCGGAGGCGATCATCGTCGCGAACTGGCGCGAGAAGATCGCGAGATCCTTCATCCCGACCTTCGGGCCGAAGCCGGGAACGCTGAGTTCCTTCTTCATCGCCGAGACCTGCACCGACGTGATGGAGACGGGGGTGTAGCCCATGCCGCGCAGCTTCGCGACCACGACGCCCTGGTCCGGCGCGTCGATCATGCCGTTGAGGGTCTTGCCAGCCTTGTCCCTGACGGTGTAGCGGAACGACGGCGACGTTGCGGTCGCGGTTGACATCTCGGGGCTCCTAGGCGCGGCCGCAGAGGCGGTTGAAGTCGGGCACGTTGCTGCAGCGCTCGAGCGCGGCGTCGTAGTGGACCCGGCCGGTCGTGACGAGCGCCGCCAGCGACTGGTCCATGGTCACCATGCCGTGCTGCTTGCCGGCCTGCATGGTCGAGTACATCTGGTGGGTCTTGCCCTCGCGGATCAGGTTGCGGATCGCGGGAGTCGCGATCATGACCTCGCAGGCCGCGACGCGTCCCGTGCCGTCTGCCGTCTTCAGCAACTGCTGGCAGACGACGCCCTGGAGGGCGCCGGAGAGCATCACGCGGATCTGTTCCTGCTGGTGCGGCGGGAAGGCGTCGATCATGCGGTCGACCGTCTGCGGAGCATCCTGGGTGTGCAGCGTCCCGAAGACGAGATGGCCGGTCTCGGCCGCGGTGAGCGCGACCTGGATGGTCTCGAGGTCGCGCATCTCCCCCACCAGGATCACGTCCGGGTCCTGGCGCAGGGCATGCTTGAGGGCGGCTCCGAAGCTGTGCGTGTCGGTGCCCAGTTCACGCTGGTTCACGACGGACTTCTTGTGCGTGTGGAGGAACTCGATGGGGTCCTCGACGGTCATCACGTGGCACGAACGTTCGCGGTTGACGACGTCGATCAACGCGGCGAGCGTGGTCGATTTCCCAGAGCCGGTGGGACCGGTCACGAGCACGAAGCCGCGGGGCAGGTACGCGAAGTTCACGATGTGCTGCGGGACCTTCAGCTCCTCGAGGGTCTTGATCTCGAAGGGGATGACCCGCAGCACGGCGCCGATGGAGTTGCGCTGCTGGAAGACGTTCACCCGGAAGCGGGACTTGCGGGGGACGCTGTAGGCCAGGTCGAGCTCCAGGTCGTTCTCGAACGCTTCACGCTGGCGCTGGGTGAGGATGGCGTAGACCGCCTTGCGCAGCTCCGGCGGGGTGAGCGGCGGGTGGCCGGGCAGCGGCTCGAGCTCGCCGTGCAACCGGATCATCGGCGGCAGGCCGGCGGTGAGGTGCAGGTCCGATCCGCCCCGTTCGACGAGTTCCATCAGGACGACGTCGAGATCGAGCTGGAGCTGCTCCTCGAAGGCGAGCAGCCCAGTGCCCGGGGGCGCGGGGGTCGGCGACATCGCGGGGATCCGGCCGCCGTCCGGCTTCGAGGAGCCGGCGACACCGACGTTCAGGGGGTCCACGGCAGTGAGGTTCTCGATCGCCTTCACCAGGTCGGACCGGACCGCGAGCGCCGCGGTGACCCGCATCCCGGTCGCGGCCGCGATGCGGTCGAGCCCGGCGGTGTTGCCGGGATCCGCCACGGCCACGAGCACCTCGTCGCCCGCGCCGAACTGGACCGGCAGCGCCAGGACCTCGAGCGCGAGATCACGGGGGGCGAGGATCGCCGCGGCGGGATCGACGCAGCCGGGGCCGACATCCGCGAAGGGCAGGCCGATCTGCTGGGCGACGGCGCGGACGATCTGCGGCTCGGTGGCGAGGGCCAGTTCCACCAGGGTCTTGCCCAGGGAGGTTCCCCGCTCGGCCTGCACGGACAGGGCACGGCGCAGGGCCGGCTCCTCGAGCACGCCCTGCTCGACGAGCACGCCGCCGAGTCCCTTCTTCATGCTGTCTCCTTGACCGCCGGCCCGGCCGTGACAGGGCTGATGCAAGACCAATGTCGGCCGCCGCTCGCCGAATCTGAGGGGTCCGCCTCCGAGCGGAGCGTCCTCACAGTTCGGTCCACGTCGCGACGTTCCAGCTCGACACCGCCGCTTCGATGAAGTGCGGCGGTGACATGTACTGCAACCGTTGGTCATAGACGTAGTTCTTGAGGTATCCGGTCCTCGCGGTCGTTCCGACCGGGCCACGGTAGATCTGTGCGATGGCGCCGGTGAGGTTGATCGTCCCGAGCGAGCTGTCGCGGTCACCCCCGGCCCACTGCTGCACCCGGAAGGAGTGGTTCACCGACAGCACCGCGGCCTGGATCCTGGGGTTGACCCATTTCCCACTGTGCAGGGGCAGCGCGTTGAGGTTCTGGTTGCCGGCGTTGACCGGATGGTAGAGTTCGACGAACTGGTTCGCGACGAGGCCCAGGACGTCGTCCGACGTCGTCGAGTCATCCGCCCGGACAACGTCCCACGTCAGGATGACGTTGTTGTCCGACGCGATCGTGAGGCGTCCGTCGTAGGTGCCCTCCACGAAGGCGTCGCCGTTGCGGCAGCTGTACGATCCCGCTGGGGCGATGTCCGCGGCGATCGGGTACCCGAGCCCTTGGTCGGTGCAGTCGGGGGTGAAGTTCTCGTCCGCGGCCGCCGCCGGGATGTTCTGGACATAGATCACGCCGTTGGTCGGGAACGGGATCGTGACCTCCGCCGTGGTGGGGAACGCACCGCACCCGGTACCGGTCCTCTTGGTATACGGGCTCTTGATCTTGAGCTGGTTGTTCACCATCCGGATCTGCGTTGGGCCGGTGTACAGGCACCCGTCGCTGCCGATCGTATGATCGGCCTGGTCCCGGATCGACCGATTGCTCGGCGGCATGTCGAGCCGCGGCGCGTTGCGCAGCGCCCCCCCATTGAACTGCGGGGAGCCGCTCCCGACCCAGAACGGCGGAGGCGACGTCGTCGATGCCGGCCCTTCCCAGACTGGGTCGCCCAGCATCAGAAGACGGTCGTTGGAGTGGAACGGCCCGCGCACGGTGTCACCCGTCACCCAGTTGATCTCCAGGCACCCCTCGCTGGGCGACGATGGGCGGCCGGTGGTCGGGCGCCCGCTGCCGCTGTACCGGTGGCGCGAGCAGTTGACGTCTGCCCAGTTCTGGTCCTCGGCGGTGGGGTAGGCGACCGGGTCGAGGGTCTCGAACTCGGTGAAGTAGAGGTAGTTCAGGAATCCGCTGCGTCGTAGCAACGTTTCGACGGTGCGGGTCGCGTTGCGGACCTGGCCCGACGAGGTCAACCGCAAGACACCTTCGGTTGCGAGCCTGCTGGCTTCCACGGTGTACCGGAACGTGCCCTCGCTCGCGGCACCGGGGACCGGAGTCCAGGCCGTGAAAGCGGTGTTCCCGTCCGGGGCTGGCCCCGCTGCCGGGTACCGCCAGTACGCGTCGTTGCGGTTGAGCCGGAAGAGGTAGTCGTCGATGCCGGCTTCGGCGGCCGCCAGGGCTCCCTGCCAGTCCTGGTCGTGGTTCGCCTGCCGCTGCGACGTCGCCGCGGACGACAGCACCGCGGTGACGAGGATCGTCATCACCAGCGTGAGGGCGAGCGTGATGACCAGGGCGACCCCATCGTCGTCTCTCCACCTGGCCTGCAGTGACGGCGTCACAGTGATCCCATCTGGACGAGGTTTGGAAGGCGAACCCGGCCGACGAGCTCGGTCGCCGGGGCCGGGCCGCCGATGCCGTCGACCGCGACCTGCAATCCGACCGCGGCGATGTCCGACCGCTCGGCAACGTCCAGTCCTGCCGTCGGAACGGTCATCGGGACCTGACTGCCGCGTGCGTAGAACGAGAAGACCGCACCCGACGACATGTTGCGGGCGAGCACGCGCGGTGAGGCGGCGGCCGGTGCACAGTCCGGGGCCGTCGTGACTTCCTCGACGAGCTCGCTTTGGGAGTTGACGTAGTAGCGCACGCGACGGGGCCCCCCGTTGGTGTTGGCGAAGAACATGATCTCCCGCGTGTCCGCGACGCAGAACGACGGTGCCGGGGTGGCGGACGGTTGCCGGACGGCGTTGCGCAGCAGTCGCGTCGCGGCATCGATCCCGATGCGCGCGTCGCCGAGGTCCCGGATGCCGCGGTCGGCGGTGTCGACCGCCCGGCTCGTGGACAGGAAGCCGGCCGACACAATGCTCAGCACCACGGCGAGGACCAGCATGGTGATCAGCAGTTCGACCAGGGTGAATCCGCTCTCGTCCCGGACGCGGAGGGCGGTCACGGGCTGAGCACCTGGATCTCGACGGGCAGGGGGCTCGCCGTGGTGAGGACCGCGTTCTCCGGAGGGCCTCCAGCGCGGAACTGCCACGGGCCGTATGGCATCGCGACGACGATCTCGCCGAGCGCGTTCGAGGACCCCAGAGCAAGCGTCTCGACGCAGCCATCTCCGACGTCCATGGTGGCGGTCGCGGGGCGACCGCTGCGGGGGGCGCCCAGCGCGTCAACCACCCGCAGGCGGACCAGGGCCGTCGTCAGGGTACCGGCGGTCACCTCCCCGGGCTCGGCCGCGAACGTCTGGAGACCCGTGGCGCCGTTTAGCGTCGGGTTGGCGGCCGGGCACTTTCCCGCCCAGACCCCGTAGCCGGAGGGGTAGGGGAACAGTCCCGTGAACTCGCGCGGCTCGCCGTTGCCCGCGAAGATCTTGGTCCCGGAGGGCAGGTCGGTGTTCGCGAGCGTGTAGGCCATGTCCGGGGGCGCCATGGCGGTGGTTGACTCGGCGCCGAGCGGGGGTTCCGGGTCGACCCGCAGGGTCGCTTGTCGGTCGTAGGCGAAGAGCGCAGCCGCCGTCGCGCCCCCCGCCGCCACCGTGACGGTCTTGATGGGGTTCGGCCCGCCGCTCGCCTGATCGATGTACGTGGTCGGTGAGTTGGTGCCCAGCGACACCGTGTAGCTGCCTGGCGGCAGGAACGCGAAGAACGCGCAACCCTCCGCGTTCGTGGTGATGAAGCGCACAGGCGGACTTCCCGGACCCTCCACCCGCACCGCGTGGAGTGCGGCGGGCTGTCCCAGGCGGTCGGTCACGGTGACGGCGACATGGCCGGCGGTCGCGCTGTACG
>JACCXR010000443.1 GCA_013696915.1 Euzebyaceae bacterium | reverse complement strand
CTCGAAGGGCCTGCCCCCGCGCGCTCCGCGGCTGCGCCGCTGATGAGCAGGCTCCGCCGCCGGGGCTTCCGCCTGCTCCAGCTGGTCGACGCGGTCACCCTGTTCGTGCTGGCGGTCGTGATCGGGCTCGCCCGGTTCGGGCAGCCGTGGCCGACGTACGGCCTGGCGTACACGCTGACCGGCTTCGCGCTCGCGACGGCGATCCACCTCGTCGTCTACTACTTCGGGGGCCTGTACGAGCCCGAGCTCCGGTTGGGCCTGCGCCCCCAGCTGCCGCGGATCGCCGGCCTCACGGTGATCGCGGTGCTGGTCGACGTGCTGGTCGCGTTCCTGACGCGGCGCTATCTCATGCCGACGCTCAACCTGGCCGTGCTCCTCGTGCTCGCGCCGCTCGCGCTCACGGGCACCCGCTGGCTCGCCCGCGCCCGCCGGCTCCGGCGCACCGGCCCCCCACGGGTCCTGCTCGTCGGCGCGCCCGACGACGTCAATCTCGCCCGCACCCACCTCGGCGACGACTCGAGCCGCGCCGTCGTCGTCGGCGAGACCGGCAGCGCCCGCGAGCTGCTGCCGGCCGTCGAGCGCAGCCGTGCCTCGGAGGTGCTGCTGCTGTCCGCCAGGACCCTCGACGAGGTGTATCCGGAGCCGCTGACGTCGCTCGAGCGCCGCGGCGTGGGCGTGCTCCAGCGCATCTCGGCGCGCGACACGCTGCTGGGGCTGGCCAGCGTGCGCGAGATCGCCGGCATGCCGTTCGTGCCGCTGCGGACCCACACGCTGCCCGACTCGCGGGCCCGCTTCAAGCGCTACCTGGAGCTGCTCGGCCTGCTCGCGGTGTCCCCGGCGATCCTGGTCCTGCTCGTGCTGACCGCGCTCTACGTCCGCGTGGTGGCGGGCACGCCCCTGCTGTACTGGCAGGACCGCGTCGGCCGTGACGGCCAGCCCTTTCGGATGGTCAAGTTTCGCACGATGACGCCGGAGGCCGAGGAGGGGGTCGGGCCGATCCTCGCGAAAGTCGGGGACCCGAGGATCATCCCGGCCTGCCAGTGGCTGCGCGCCACCCGCCTGGACGAGCTGCCGCAGGTGTGGAACGTCCTGTGGGGGGACATGTCGGTCGTCGGGCCCCGGCCGGAGCGGCCGGAGCTGACCGCGCAGTACGAGGCGCTGATCCCGGGATACTCCCGCCGCCACGAGATCCCCCCGGGCATCACCGGCCTCGCGCAGGTCCACGGCCGCTACCACACCGACCCCGAGTACAAGCTCGGCCACGACCTGCAGTACCTCGTGAACTGGTCGCCGGTGCTCGACCTGCAGATCCTGCTGCGGACGGTCATGGTGGTGCTCGCCCGGCGCGTCTGACCCCCCACCCGAGGTCTCGGCTGGGTTACGAGGGCCGTAACGGAGTCGATACACCCCGGGTGTGTGTGTAATGACCGTCAGCCGCGGCGCACGGCCGCCGAACCCGGCCGCCGTGCCCAGCCACGGCCGGTGGTCCCCCAGGGGCCCGCCGGCGCGGCGGCCCCGGACGCGTCACGGGAACTGTCAGTCCGCCGGTCCGGCCTCGCCGCGAAGGCCCTCGCGGAGCTCGTCCTCGATGGTGAAGGAGATGGCCGCGTCGCCGCCGACCAGGGTGACACGCCGGAGGACGTCCGCCTTGCCGTCGAGCCATTCCCGGACCTCGGGAGACCCGTTCAGGCTGCGGCCGTCGACCAGCAGGAGCACCCCGCCCATGGTGGCGACCGCCGGCCCTGCCGCGAGCGCGTCGGGGAAGTTGCGACCGGTGGCGAACCAGGGGTGCGCCGGGTCGTCGCCGGCCTCCGCGGCGAGGTCCGCGACGGCGAGCGAGGTCTCGTAGCGGTTCCCACCCGAGACGCGGGTGACGTCGACCCCCTGGTCGGCGACCGTGTCGAACACGGCCTGGGACACCGCCACGGTCCCGCCCACGACGGTGGCGGCCGTCGCGTCGAGATCGGCGAGCGCCTGGGCGGTCTCGTCGGGCAGCCGGCCGGCCTCCACCAGCAGGATCGGTCGCCGCTGGGACGAGGCCAGGGCGGACACCGAGACGGCGTCCGGCCATCCGCGGGACGGGTCGGCGTGCGCGCCCTCGACGACGTAGGGCTCCTGCCCCCCGACCTGTTGGGCGACGAGGCGCGCGGTGTCGTATCGGGTGGCGCCGTCAATGCGGCGGATCTCGCTGACGCCGGCGGCGCGGAGGTCGGCCTCCACCTGGTCAGACAGCGCGGCACGGCCGCCCAGGAGCACGGCCTGCTCGGCGTCCAGCCGGTCGATCTCGGCGGCCACGACGGCGGGGAGCCCCCCGGAGTCCGTCAGCAGCACGGGGGCCTGCAGGGTGGACGCGAGCGGACCGCCGGCGAGCGCGTCGGCGTAGTCGTCGGCGCGGGCGAGCACCACGGCCGGCGTCGTGCCCGTGCCGGGGTGGGACGCTCGGGAGATCGCGATCGCCGTCTCGATCCGGCCAGGACCGAAGAACCGCTCCACCGTCGGGGACACCGGCTGGGGGTCGGGGCCCGGCTCGGGGCCGGGGTCGGGGCCCGGCTCGGGGCCCGGCTCCGGGTCGGGGTCGGGACGAGGGTCGGGGTCGGGGTCGGGGTCGGGGTCGGGGTCGGGACGAGGATCGGGGCCGGGGTCGGGGTCGGGGCCCGGATCGGGGCCGGGGTCGCCGGGCGGCAGGATCACGGGGATCGAGACCACGTCGGGTTGCACGACCTCGTCGAGCCGCACCAGGTCCTGTGCCGCCCGGTCGCCGGGGAAGGGCTCGCCACCGGGGATCGGCTCGTCGCCCGGCTCCGGGAACGGCTCCTCGAACGGCCCGCTCAGGTAGAGCGAGGCGCTGAGCTCGTCGTTGCGCGGTGCGTTCTCGAGCGCCGCGAGCAGGCCGTCGAACGAACCGCCCGGCTCGCCCGCCGCGCCGGCGCAGGCCTGGGGGTCGAACAGGCACTCGATCGGGTCGCCACCGAACGCCCCTGCGCTGATCTCGATGGATCCGTCCCCCTCGGCGTCCTCGGGGATCTCCAGCGTCAGGTCGGCCGTCTCGGTCACGCTGCTGCGGTACCGGCGCAGGAGCACCTGGAGGTCCACGGTGTCGCCGGGCTCCGCCTCGATGAACTCGACGGGCTCGAAGTCCCCTCCTCCGACGGCCGCGCGGACCTGCACGATCCGGTACTGCTCGAACGGGGCGTCGGAGGTGGCGATGTAGTCCACCCCGGTGACGGCGACGTCCTCCAGCGAGTTCTCCTGGATGACGATCAACTGCACGAGCAGTTCCAACGCCGAGGCGGTGGACAGGTCGAAGTTGTCGGCGTACCGGTTCTGGCGCTCGAGGGTCCACGGTTCGCCGTCCGCCCGCGTCCCCTCGATCGTCCACGACGCCTCCGACGTGCCTGCGTAGAACAGGTCGTCGTGGACGTGCGTGTCGAAGTTCGCCCACAGGTGGAACAGCGCGATGTCGGGCAGAAGGGGCGTGAACGCGACGTCGGTGCGGCCCTCGCGGCTGCGGCCCGTGTCGAGGCTGGTGATCGACGAGGTGATCGGCACGAGGCTCGGCGCCTCGCCCAGCTGCGCGCGGATCCCGGTCAGGCGGTCCTGGTCGACCATGCCGACCGTCTCGCCGAGGTTCGTGACCTTGAACGCCCCCAAGAGGCTGTCCTGGATGACGAGGGCTTCGGCGAGGTTCGCCCCCATGGAGACCCTGCCGCCGTAGAAGAAGGGGTGCCCGAAGGCGAGCGCGGCGCCGTCGCAGACGGCGGTCGTGGTGCCGGTGCCGGCAGCCGTGACGTCGCCGTAGGACAGCGCCGCCGCGAAGTTCCCGCCGGGGTGGACGTCGGTGGCCTGCGCTTCGGCGAATGCCCCGGACGACCGTGCCGCGCGGTGTGCGACGGCGCCGAGTTCGGAGCGCTCGAGCGCGGCGTTGACCTGTTCCAGCCGCGCATCGGCCAAGCCGGAGACCCCCAGGGGGACGTGGAGCCGCCGCATGCTGCGTGCCTGCGCGGCGTCGAGCCCCGTCTCGGCCGCCACCGCCCGCTGCAGGTCCGCGTTCAGCTCCACGTCGACCGCCGCGGCCGTGTCCGTGGCGCCTTCGTAGGCCAGGAGGTCGTACATCGCCCCCGCCGGCGTCAGCCCGGCGATCGGGGACGAACCGAGCGCCAGCCCGTACGCCAGCGCCCCGATGAGCCGGCCGTCGTCGGCGTACACCGGTGATCCGGACATCCCGAACCAGACGCCGACCCGGTCGACGACCTCCGAGGAGACGGTCACGAGGATCATGTCGACGTCCGGGGCGATGCCGTCCTCCAGCACGCCCAGGATCTCGGCGCCGAACGGTTCCGGCTCGGTGCCCCGGGCTACCGTCCAGCCCTGCGCGAGCATCCCCGGCCGTAGTTCGTCGACGGGGACGGCCTCGGGGCAGTCGTCGACGGCGGGGACCTGCGCGGCGACCGGGGCCGCCCACAACGCCAGCGCCAGCGCGACCACCACGGCCAGCAGGCGCCGGACCGCACGCACCGCACGCTCGGATCCTGTGCCCATGTCGTCCCCTCTGACGTCTGGGGCGGCCGGCGCCGGTGCGGTCGCTCGGCCGGAACTCCCCGGCGGCGCCATCTTCCTCCGTCACCGGGAACCTATCAGTAGCGCCCCGGCGGGTGGGCACTCCGGGTTACCCCGTCCGCGGTCGGGCTGGCGCCGTGCCGGCGGCCGTTGACGTCCTCCCCTCGCATCCTCTGGGGCCGCCGTCACCTAGGCTTGGCGATCGGGCAGTGCCTGCACCGATCCGGGAGGCCACGAGGGGAGACGCGGTATGTCCAAGACGGTGATGTTCGGCTTCGTCGGCACGGTGGTGGTGATCGTCGTCTTCGTGCTGCTCGGGATCTTCACCGACGCCAGCTTCTCGGGGATCGCCGGGATCATCGCCGCGGTGGCCTTCGGTGCCGCGATGCTCGGGCTGATGTCGCTGCTGCTGACCCTGGT
>JACCXR010000425.1 GCA_013696915.1 Euzebyaceae bacterium | reverse complement strand
ACAAGGGGCACGAGGTCGCGTTCGCGACCGGCGAGGACTTCCAGGCGCGAATCGAACGCCTCGGCTTCTCATCGCACGTCAGCGGGCCGTCGATCGGCTGGGCGGAGGATGAGGCGAGGCGGGCTCTGGGACAGCACGAGCGGGCCGCGCAGCTCCCGGACGAGGACCGCCTGCGGATCGGTGCCCTGATGTTCGGCGACCTGATGCCGCGGCGGGTGCTCGCCGAACTCACGCCGCTGCTGGCGGACCTGCGGCCGGACCTGCTCGTGTACGACGGGAGCGACCTCGGCGCGGCGCTCGCGGCCGCGTGCACCGGGGTGACCGCGGTGCGGCACGCCCTCGGCCCCTACGAGTTCCCCGAGCGGCTCGTCGCCGAGCTCCGCAGCCTCCTCGACGGCGTGCAGCGTGAGCGCGGCGGCGTCGTCCGCTCCGTCGACCCGTTCGACGCGGACGCCTCCCTCGACATCTCCCCGCCCGCGCTCCGCGTGGGCGGCGGCGGATCGGCGGGCAACCGCATCCCGCTGCGGCCGGTCGCGTGGAACGAACCGGGCGCCCCGGTCCCTCAGGAGTTCCTGGAGGGCGGTCGTCGACCCCGCGCCTACATCACGCTCGGCACGGTCGTCTTCGAGGCGGTCGACGTCATCCGCGCCGCCGTCGACAGCCTGGTCGAGGTGGGCGCCGAGGTCCTCGTCGCCGTCGGACCCGAGGGCGACCCGGACGCCCTCGGCCCGGTCCCCGATCTCGTCCACGTCGAGCGCTTCGTCGACCAGGCCGCGGTGCTCGACCACGTCGACCTGGTGGTGTCGCACGCCGGGAGCGGAACGCTGCTGGCAGCGCTCGCCCGTGGCGTCCCGCAGCTCGCCCTGCCCCAGGGCGCCGACCAGTTCGGCAACGCCGCCGGCCTCGTGGGCTCCGGCGGCGGCCTGCAGCTTCTGCCGCACGAGATCACCCCGGCCGCGGTCGCCGGGGCCGTCGGGGCCCTGCTCGCGGAGCCGACATACCGCGACGCCGCAGCCCGCGTCCGAGAAGAGATCGCCCACATGCCCGCACCCGCCGACGTCATCCCGGCCCTCGCAGACCTGACCTGCGGCCCTGTGTCGGCGCCATAACCGGCATCGGACTCCTTTGATCAACCGATCAACCATTGGGCAACGATCCCCGGCAGCCGCCGCGCACGGCTCAGAACGATCCCGTGGACCGCTCACCGCGCGCGTGTCGCAGCCCCAGCCTGCCGAGCAGGACCGCGGCGACGATCAGCGGGGTGAGCACGACCAGCCAGCCCATGGCATGGGAGAGCGGACACGGACGGATGGCCGAGGAGGACGGGGAGCAGCACCGTCCGCGTCGCAAGACCGAGAACCAGCGCCGCCGCGGCGATCAGCGGGTCGGCGAGCACCCGTGGCCCCCGCACGGGCCTCGGCGAGCACAGCGCCGCTCCCGTCAGCAGCGCGACGGTCGTCGGGATCACGATCATCGCCGGCACGCCGGCCGCCGCCTCAGGCGGCGCCAGCGCGAATCCCCAGTAGAGGCTCACCGCGCTCGCGAGCACGCCGACGGCGCCGGACGCCCCGAGGACTCCGACTCTGCCCACGGATGCTCGGGGCGCCCGGCCGAGTGCCGGGGCGACCGGGGCGCGTCCGCAGGAACCGGGCCATCGCGCAGAATGGTCGCATGACGGACCGGCCGACGCTCGCGATGCTCCCCAGCATCGACGCGTTGGTGGCCGCGGCGGGCGATCTGGTGACCCGGTACGGCGGGACCGCGACCACCGTCGCGCTGCGGCGGGCGGTCGACGAGGCGCGGCGGTCGCTGCTGGACGTCGGCGGTGTCGCGCCGGGGGTCGACGAGGTGCTGGCGGTGGCGGCGGCTGACCTCGCCGTCCGCCGGCCAGGCGCGCCGCGGCGCGTCCTGAACGCCGCCGGCGTCGTGATCCACACCAACCTGGGCCGGGCCCCGCTGTCGGACTCGGCCCGGCGGGCGGTCAACGAGGCGGCCGGGTACTGCGACCTCGAGTTCGACCTCGCCTCCGGCGGGCGGGGCTCCCGGGGAGCCCGGCTCGAGCCGCTGCTCGCCGAGGCGGCCGGCGCGCCCGCCGCGATCGCGGTCAACAACGCCGCCGCGGCGCTCGTCCTCGTGCTCGCCGCCCTCGCCGGCGGCCGGGAGGTCCTCGTCAGCCGCGGGGAGCTCGTCGAGATCGGGGGGTCGTTCCGGCTGCCGGAGATCATGGCCGCCTCGGGAGCGCGGCTGGTCGAGGTCGGGACGACGAACCGCACTCGCGCCACTGACTACCGCGCCGGCGCAGACGTCGCCCTCCTGCTGAAGGTGCACCCGTCCAACTACCGGGTGACCGGCTTCACCGAAGCCCCGTCGGTCGCCGCTCTGGCGGCCGTCGCCCGCGACCGTGGGGTTCCGCTCGTCCACGACGTCGGCTCGGGGCTGCTCGACGACGCCGACGAGCCGTGGCTCGCGGAGGAGCCGAGCCTGCGCGGATCCCTGGCCGCCGGCGCCGACCTCGTGCTCTGCAGCGGCGACAAGCTGCTCGGCGGGCCCCAGGCCGGCGTGCTGGTCGGACGCCCGGACCTGGTCGCGGAGTGCCGCCGGCACCCGCTCGCGCGTGCGCTGCGGCTCGACAAGCTGCGCGTCGCCGCCCTGATCGCGACCCTCGAGTCGCACCTGAGGGGCGCCCGCGAAGAGCTGCCGACGTGGGCGATGCTCGCGGCGGACCCCGGGGCGCTGCGCCGGCGGGCGACCGCTCTCGCCAGCCGCGTCGGCGGCACCGTCGAGGACGGGGAGACCCTCGTCGGCGGCGGCTCGGCGCCCGGCGCGGCGGTGCAGTCCCCGGT
>JACCXR010000424.1 GCA_013696915.1 Euzebyaceae bacterium | reverse complement strand
GGCCGAGACCGCGCCCGACGACGGTTTCTCCGGCCCGCCGGCCCGCGGCGGCCGGCGCTCCCGAACCGGGTCGGTGCTCCGGCTGCTCCTCACCGGCGCGCTGGTCCTGGGAGTCGTGGCTGCGGCGGGAGGAACCGCGCTCGCGTTCTACACGAGCGCACAGATGCGGCGCGAGGACGTCACGGGCCTGGCCGGAGGCGTCGCTCCCCTCAACGTCCTCGTCGTCGGCTCGGACAGCCGGGAGGGCTTCACGCCCGAGGAACTCCAGGCGATCGGCACCGAGGCGGTCGAGGGACGTCGCACGGACACCATGTTCCTGCTGTCGATCTCGGGTGGCCGCGCGGCGATGCTGTCGTTCCCCCGCGACCTGTTCGTGACCCGCTGCGACGGCACCCAGGGCCGCATCAACGGTGCCTACGCCAGCGGCGGGCCGTCCTGCCTCGTGCAGACGGTGTCGACCCTCAGCGGCATCGAGATCGACCACTACGTCGAGGTGAACCTGCTCGGGTTCACCCGGATCGTCGACGCCGTCGGCGGCGTGCCGATCTTCCTCGATGAGCCGCTCGTCGACCGCTTCGCCGGCGTGGACCTCGCCGCGGGCTGCCAGGTGCTCGACGGCCGGACCGCCCTGGGGTTCGTCCGCGCCCGCCACGTCGACAACGACCTCGGACGCATTGCCCGCCAGCAGCGCTTCCTGAAGGAACTCGCCGGTGAGGTCATCTCGGCGCACACCCTCGTCAACGTGCCCCGGCTGTTCCGGGTGGCCGGCGCCGCCGGCGCGTCGGTGACCGCCGACCGGACGCTCGGCATCGTCGACCTGCTCCGGCTGGCCCGGGCGGCGCGCGGACTGGCGGGCGCCGGGCTGGCCACGTACACCGTGCCCGCGAACGGTGCGAGCATCGGCGGTGCGGCCGTGCTCGTGCCCGATCTCGCGCAGGCCGAGACGATCTTCGGGCAGTTCCGCGACGGGTCCATCCTGAGGGTCCCGACCGCCGAGGAGGTCGCCGCGCTCCAGCCGGGTGACGTGCCGGTCGCCGTGCGCAACGGCGCCGGCGTCGAGGGTCTCGCGGCCGAGGCGCAGGCCTTCCTCTCGGCCCGCGGGTTCCGGGTCACCGACATCGGCAACGCCGAGGGCGTGGAGCGCACGGTCGTCCGCCACGCGCCCGGTCAGGAGGCCGCGGCACGCCTGCTGGTGGACGCGCTGCCCGGCGCCGCCGCCGAAGCGGTCGGCGGCCTCGACGGCGTCGTCCTGGTCCTGGGCCCTGACGCGCGGCTGGCGGGCCCGCCCCCCGCCCCCCCGACGCCGCAGCCCGAGCCGGGCGCCGAGGCGCCCGTGGGATCGGCCCCCGTGCCGGCTGAGTGCTGAGCGCCGGAGCGAGCAGGGCGCCGACGCGCCCGGTGGGATCGGCCCCCGCGCCGGCGGAGCACTGAGCGCCGGAGCCGGGCGGCACCGGCGCGCGACCGGGGGTTGCTACCCTGAACGGGCGCGCATGCAGACCAGGACGCAGTCCCCCGACCCTGTCCAGTACGGCCGGCGCTCCCCCGTCCGCCGCTTCGGCGTGCCGTTCACGGTGGGGGCGCTCACCGTCCTCCTGCTGTTCGGCGCCCTCCTCGTGGGGCTGCGCGTGGCGCGTGCGGGAGCGTTGCCGGGCACGGTCGTCGCCGGCACGGAGGTCGGGGGCCTCGAGCGTCAGGAGCTGCGGGACACCGTCGCCGGCCTGGCCGAGGAGCGCGCGGGCAGCCGCATCTCTGTGACCCGCGGCGATGCCCTCGTCGGCGCCACGGCCGGCGAGCTCGGCTACGCGCTGGACGTCGACGCCACCGTCGAGGCCGTTCTGGCGCGCGGGCGGCAGTCGAACCCCCTGACCGCCCTGACCGACCACGTCCGCGCGTTCGGCGACACCGTCACCGTGACCCCCGTCGAGCGGGTGGACGAGGCCGTCGTCGCGGCGTGGGCCGGCGGCGCCGCCACCCAGCTGTCCGCCGACCCGGTCGAGGGCGACGTCGGGTTCGACGGCGCCGCGGTGACCCGGACCGACCCCCGGCCCGGCTTCGTGGTCGACGCCGAGTCCCTGCGCGCGATGACCCTGGAAGCCGTGTCCGCCGGGCGGCCCGCCGAGCTCGTCGCCGACGCCCGGACGGTCGCCCCGGCCACGACCCAGGCGGATGTCGACGCCGCCTTCGCCGTCGGGCAGCGGGCGGTCTCCGCGCCCGTGCGACTGGTCCGCGGCGGCCAGGTCCTGGAGTTCGCCCCGCAGGAGATCGGCAGCGTCCTGTCGGTTCGCCGCGACGCGGCCGCGGAGCCGGTCTTCCGGATCGAGGCGGACGTCGACGCGGTCGCGGCCCTGGTGTCGGCCGAGGAGCGGGCCTCCTTCGAGGTGGACCCGGTCGACGCCGACATCACGCTCGCAGCCGGCGTCGTCACCATCGGGCAGTCCTCCGAGGGCTTCCGCTTCGACCCGCAGGCCACGATGGACCAGCTGCTGGAGCTCGCGACCGGCGACGGGCCGCGGGAGGCCGAGCTCGCCGGCGAGGTCGTCCCGCCCGGCAGGTCGACCGAGGACGCGCAGGCGCTCGGCATCGTCGAGCAGGTGTCGACGTTCACGACCAACCACGCGTGCTGCCAGAGCCGGGTGACGAACATCCACCGCATCGCCGACATCGTCCGCGGGGTGGTCGTCGAGCCAGGGGAGACGTTCTCGGTGAACGGCTTCGTCGGGGAACGGACGGTCGAGAACGGCTTCGCCGCCGGCGGGGCCATCCAGAACGGCGAGTTCGTCGAAGAGGTGGGCGGCGGTGTCAGCCAGTTCGCGACGACGATGTTCAACGCGGTCTTCTTCGGTGGCTACGAGTTCGTGGAGCACAAGGCGCACTCGCAGTACATCAGCCGCTACCCGGAGGGTCGCGAGGCGACCCTGAACTTCCCGACGGTCGACCTGAAGTTCCGCAACAACTCGCCGTTCGGGCTGCTGATCGACACCTCCTACACCGACACCTCCATCACCGTCAGCATCTGGGCCACGAAGTGGGTGGAGGTGGAGGCCGTCGCCGGCGGGCGCACGAACTTCCGCGGCCCGGAGACGACCGTGCGCACCAACCCCGACCTGCCCGCCGGTTCCGAGCGGGTCGTGCAGGGCGGGGGCGGACAGGGCTTCGACATCACGGTGACCCGCGTCCTGCGCTTCCCCGACGGGCGCGAGGAGCGCGAGGAGTTCTTCACGCGGTACGTGGCGGAGCCCCGGATCATCGAGCGCGGCTCCTGATGACCGTCGCGCTCGGCCTGCTGGCCGTCCTCGCGCTGATCCTCGCGAATGGCTACTTCGTCGCGGCCGAGTTCGCGTTCGTCGCCGCGCGCCGCGGTCGGCTGGAGGACCAGGCGGAGGCCGGTGACCGAAAGGCGGCGCGCGCCGTCGAGGTGCAGAAGCGCCTGTCGTTCGTGCTGTCCGGCGCGCAACTGGGGATCACGGTCACGTCCCTGGTCGTCGGCTTCATCGCGGAGCCGGTCTTCGCAGCGGCCCTCGGCCCACTGCTGGCCGTGTTCGACCTGGGCGAGACGGCCGTGCGCAGCATCTCGCTGACGGTCGGGTTCCTCATCGCCACGATGGCGCAGATGGCGTTGGGCGAGCTCGGGCCGAAGAACCTCGCGATCGCGAAACCGGAGCCGATCGCGCGTGCCCTCGCGGGCAGCACCGCCCTCTACACGCGTGTCGCCGGGCCGTTGATCCGGCTCTTCGACAGCTCGGCCAACCGGCTGCTCCGGGCCTTCGGCATCGAGCCCGTCGACGAGCTCACCGGCGGGGTCTCACTCGAGGAGCTCGAGCTCATCATCACCGAGTCCGGGAAGGGGGGGTCCCTCCCCGAGGCGCAGGTGGCGCTCCTCAGCCGGACGCTGGAGTTCCGGGCGCTGCGGGCCGCCGACGCCATGCTGCCCCGGCCCCAGGTGGTGTCGATCCCGGTGACGGCCTCATGCGAGGACCTCCGCGACCTCGCGATCTCCAGCGGCCACTCGCGGTTCCCCGTCGTCGGCGAGGGCCTGGACGACGTCCACGGCATCGTCGAGGCGAAGGACGTCTTCGGCGTCGCCCACGACCGCCGCGCCGAGGTCGGTGTCGAGCGGCTGCTCAAGCCGATCTTCGCCGTCCCGGAGTCCGCTCTGCTGCGGACCATTCTGCGCGACCTGCGGGAGGCACGCAGCCAGCTCGCCGTCGTCGTCGACGAGCACGGGGGCACCGCCGGGATCGTGACGCTGGAGGACATCGTCGAGGAGCTCGTCGGCGACATCCAAGACGAGTACGACCCCGCGGAGCCGTCCGTGCAGGCACTGCCCGACGGCAGCTTCCTCCTGCCGGGGTGGTGGCGGGTCGACGAGGCGCAGCGCGACACCGGCCTGCGAATGCCGTCCGGTGACTACGACACCGTCGGGGGGCTGGTGATGGAGCGGCTCGGACGGGTCGCCGAGGTCGGCGACGTCGTGTCGACGGGCTCGGTCGAGCTGCGGGTCGAGCAGATGGACGGGTTCGCGGTGCAGCAGGTGCTCGCCGTGCCGACCGAGGCGGGCACCGATGCCGACGCGGGCGGGAGGGCGCCGTGAGCCTGGGCGCCGGCCTCGCCGCCGTGGCGCTGCTCGCCGTCAACGGCTTCTTCGTCGCGGCGGAGTTCGCGCTGCTCGCATCCCGCCGATCGAGGATCGAACAACTGGCCGCCGACGGCGACCGCCGGGCGTTGCATGCGCTCGCCGGGATCCGAGAGCTCTCGCTGATGCTGGCCGGCGCGCAGCTCGGCATCACCATGGCGTCGCTGGGCCTGGGTGCGGTCGCCGAGCCCGCGCTGGCCTCGGTCTTCGAGTCGCTGCTGGAGACCGTCGCGATCCCGTCCGCGGTGCGGCACGCGATCGCGTTCACCGTCGCCCTTTCGATCGTCGTCTTCCTGCACATGGTCGTCGGCGAGATGGCGCCGAAGTCGTGGGCGATCGCCCATCCCGAACGTTCGGCGCTGATCCTCGCCCGGCCGTTCCGGGCGTTCGCGCTTGTCTTCCGGCCGCTCATCCGGCTGCTCAACTGGATCGCGAACGGCCTGGTCCGAGCCTGCGGGGTGACGCCCCAGGACGAACTTGCCGTCGCACACTCCCCCGCCGACCTCGTGCTGCTGCTCGAGGAGTCCACCATCCACGGCATGCTCGAGGCCGAGCAGCAGGTCCTGATGTCGCGCGCGCTCGAACTTTCCGGCCTGGACGCTGAGGCGGTGATGATCCCCCGCCGCGACGTCGTGGCCGTGCCGGCGCGGGCGGGCGTGGAGGAGCTGGAGCGGGTGGCCATGGAGACGGGGCGATCCCGGCTCCCGGTCTACGTCGACGACCTCGACCGCATCACCGGCGTCCTCCACGTCAAGGACCTGCTGCACGTCGAGCCTGCTGCGCGGGCCACCACGACGGCCGCGCAACTGGCTCGCCCCGCCCTGGTGACGCCGGAGTCCCGGCCCATCGAGGACCTCATGCTCGACATGCGCCAGCAGCGGCAGCACGTCGCCATCGTGGTCGACGAGTACGGCTCCGTCAGCGGCCTGGTCGCGCTCGAGGACGTGATCGAAGAGCTGATCGGAGAGTTCGACGACGAGTCCGACCGCGGCGCAGGCCGGCTGCACCGCCGCTCGGACGGCAGCATGCTCGTGCCGGGCACCATCCGCCCGGACGAGCTCGCTTCCGACGCCGGCATCGCGCTGCCGGTCGGGGACTACGAGACCGTGGCGGGTCTGGTGATCGTGCGGCTCGGGCGGCTCCCCGACGTCGGTGACGCGGTGACGGTGGACGGCACGCGCCTGGAGGTCGCCCGGATGGACGGGCACCGCGTCGTCGAGTTGGCCGTCACCAGCGTCGAGTGACCGTCAGGCCCTTCAGTACGTGGGGATCGACCGGTCCACCTGGCGGGCGTAGGCGTTGATGCCGCCCTGGAGGTTGCGCAGCTTCGCGAATCCCGCGTCGTGCAGCAGCTCGAGTGCCTGCATCGACCGGGCGCCGGACTTGCAGTGCAGCACGATGTCCTCGGAGGAGTCGAGCTCGCGCATGCGGCCCGGCAGCTCGCCGAGCGGGATGAGCTCTGCGCCGGGGATGCGGCTGATCTCGTACTCGTGAGGGTCGCGGACGTCGATGACGCGCACCCGGTCCCGGACGGCCTCGAACTCCGGCGGGGTGATCTGCCACTCGACGGCGTCGTCGGCGGTCTCGTGGTCGTTCGCGGGGACGCCGCAGAACTGCTCGTAGTCGATCAGCTCGGTGACGGTCGGGTTCTTCCCGCACACCGGGCACTCCGGGTCCTTGTTGACCCGGATCGTCTGCCAGCGGGCCTCGAGCGCGTCATAGATCTGCATCCGCCCGATCAGCGGCTCGCCGATGCCAGTGAGCAGCTTGATGCCCTCCGTCGCCTGGCCGGCGCCGATCGTGGCGCAGATCACGCCGAAGACGCCGCCCTCCGCGCACGACGGGACCATCCCGGGCGGCGGCGGTTCGGGGAACATGCACCGGTAGCACGGGCCCTCGGCCGCGTAGAAGACGGCGAGCTGTCCGTCGAAGCGGAAGATCGACCCGTAGACGTTCGGCTTGCCGAGCAGGACGCAGGCGTCGTTCACCAGGTACCGGGTCGGGAAGTTGTCCGTCCCGTCGATGACGAGGTCGTACGGCTTGATGATCTCGAGCGCGTTGTCGCTGCGCAGCGCGGTCTCGTGGACGTTCACCCGCACCGTCGGGTTGATGTCGAGGATCGTCTCGCGGGCGGAGTCGGTCTTGCGCTTGCCGATGTCCTTCGTGCCGTGGATGACCTGGCGCTGGAGGTTCGACTCGTCGACGACGTCGAAGTCGACCAGCCCGATCGTCCCGACGCCGGCGGCCGCCAGGTACATCGCCAGCGGCGACCCCAGCCCACCGGTCCCCACCAGCAGGACCTTCGACGCCTTGAGACGCCCCTGCCCCTCCATGCCGACGTTCGGCATGATCAGGTGGCGGGAGTAGCGGCGGATCTCGTCGTTCGACAGGGGGGCGGGGTCTTTGATCAACGGTTCCATGGGGTTTCCAACCTCTGCACGTCGGCGGCCATTCCGATGCTAGGCGCGCGCCCCGCCCGCGCCCGTGTGGCGCCAGTGCAGACAGTGCAAACCCGGGTGCGTGGTCAGTAGCTGAAGGTCGTGGCGCCTTCGTCACCGATCCACTCCCAGAGCGGTACGGTGCCGGCAAGCTCCGCGTTGGGCAGGAGCGTCCCCTTGTCGAGCTGCTTGGCGTCGAAGCAGATGGGGCACACGTAGTAGCGGCCGCCTGCGTCGGCGTAGCGCTTGAGCAGGTCGGGCAGCGGCGGGCAGCCGTCGCATGCCACGCCGACGGCGACGCCTTCCTGGGCGAGGCGCACGGCTTCCTTGGTGAGGAACATCAGCGTCGGGCGCCCGGACTCGGCGGCGCCGACGGAGACGAGGAAGGCGACCGTGACCTTCTCCGCGTCCTCCAAACCGGTGGTGAGACTGACGACGGCTTTTCCTGCCATGGCGAGTACCTCCTTCGGGGTGGTTTGCGGGTTGTTACAGGGGCCTGCGGGCGAGGAAAGCGTAGCCGTGCACCTCAAAGGCCAGTGCCCTGTCCTCGCCCTCGGCGTCGTCGAGGCCTACCTGGGTGGCCGCTCGCAGCTGGAGTCGGCTCGACGAGGCGGCGTCACCAGGGTGGCGTCATCAGGGTGGCGTTCGCGAGGACACCGGCGAGGAGTGACGACGATGGCGGTGGGCATGCCGTAGGAGGACTTCGGCTTGGGAGCCGACGACCGGACATCCTGGTCTGGTATGCTGTTCCGTATGCAGGACACGACGGTGCGGGTGTCAGTTCCGGTTCGTGACGAGCTGCGAGCAATCGCCGAGGCGAACAACACGACGATGGATCAGGCCTTGGCCATGGTGCTGAAGCG
>JACCXR010000395.1 GCA_013696915.1 Euzebyaceae bacterium | reverse complement strand
GCCGGCCGGGCAGGGTCAGCGGCGTCCGCGGCGTCATCGGCGGTCCAGCTCCGCGAGCGCCCGCAGATCGGCTTCCGGGAGCAGGCCTGGGACCAGCGTGCGCTGGGCGAGGATGGTCGGCACGCCGCCCACCCCCTCGCGCCGGTGACCGACCATCCGCCGACGCAGCGCCGCCAGCTTCCCGCGATCCTCCAGCAGCGGACGGACCGTGTCCGGACCGAGCCCGGCTCCCACCGCCAGCGCGCGCAGCACCGCCGAGTCGGAGATGTCCGCGTCCTCCTGCCAGTACGCCCGGTAGCACGCCTGCCGCCACGAGGCGCCCAGGCCCCGGTCCTCGGCCAGCGCCCCCACTAGGTGCGCGAGCCCGGTCGGCGGCAGCCCCGTCGGGCGCCTCAGGGCCAACCCTTCGGTGCGCGCGGTCTCCGCGAGCGCGTCCACCGCCGCGACGACGTCGAGGGTGACCGGCAGCGTCACGTCGACACCGACCGCCTCGAAGCCCTCGAACTCGACCGGGAGCCCGTCGTCGGCAAGCCGCTGGAGGCGCGCGACGGCGACCGCCGAGGCCGGCGACGTGTAGTCGTGGAAAAGGGTGAGCACGGATCAGCCGGCCGGCGCCCGCTGTTGCGTCCCCACGTGGCGTCCCTGCATCACGTGGCACGATACCGGCGCGGGCACGCTCCGCCTGGCGCCCACACCAGCATGGCTCATCCTGTGCCGTCATGCGCGGATCGGCAAGGACCGCGGCCGTGTTACGGTGCCGTCGGCGCGCCGAACGGGACGCGCCTTCCGCGTGCAGGGGGTTCGGACATGAAAGCCTGGTCTTCTCTCGGACTTCGGCGTCTGGCGGTGCTGGTCCTGGCGACCGCGCTGGTCGTGACGCCCGGCGCCGCCGGGGCGCAGACGGCGGGACTGGTCACGGCCGACCTCACGGGGGACCTGGAGCCCGAGGCGCTGGCCGCCGGGGTCACCGGTGAAGGGTCGCGGTGTCGAACGTCAGCTACACCGGGGCGGAGACCGCGGCGGGCACGTTCAGCGGAGGCGACGGCATCATCGGGTTCGGGTCCGGACTGGTGCTGTCGAGCGGCGACATCGCGGACGTGGCCGGCCCGAACACCGATGACAGCACGAGCACCAGCCACGGCACCGCCGGCGACGCCGACCTGGATGCCCTCGCCTCCGCCGACGGCATGCCGCGGGCCACGGAGGACGCCGCGGTCCTCGAGTTCGACTTCGTGCCCGACCGCGACCAGGTGTTCTTCGACTACGTGTTCGCCTCCGAGGAGTACGACGAGTTCGTGGACTAGTCGTTCAACGACGTCTTCGGATTCTTCGTGAACGGCACGAACTGCGCCCTGTACAACGGCGACCCGGTCTCGGTGAACACCATCAACAACGGCGACCCCGACCGTTTCGACATTCCGGTGTCGAACCCCGAGGCGTTCGTCACGAATTCGCGCGACGCCGACGGCAACGCCCCGCTCGACACCGAGATGGACGGCCTCACGATCGTGCTCCAGTGCGCCGCCGACGTGAACGCGGGCGAGACCAACCGCATGAAGCTGGCGATCGCGGACACCAGCGACACGATCTACGACGCCGCCGTCTTCATCCGGGCCGGGAGCCTCACGACCGAGCCGCCGCCGCCCGAGGGCCCGGCGGACCGCGTCGCCGGCGCCACCAGGGTCGAGACCGCCGTCGAGGTGTCGCGGCTGGAGTTCGAGTCGGCCACGACCGTCGTCCTGGCGCGCGAGGACACCTACCCCGACGCGCTCGCCGGCGCCCCGCTCGCGCGCATGGAGGACGCGCCGATCCTGCTGACGACGACGGGCGGGCTGCACCCGGCGGCGGCCGCCGAAATCGACCGGCTCGGGGCCACCCGCGCGATCCTCCTCGGCGGCACGGCGGCGCTCGACGAGCAGGTCGAGGGCGACCTGCAGGCGATGGACGTCGCGGCGGAACGCATCGGCGGCGGGAACCGGTTCGGCACCGCGCAGATGATCGCCGAGTCCCTGACCGCCCAGACCGGCACGCCGACCGCCTACGTCACCGAGGGCGAGCACGCCGACCCGGCCCGCGGCTGGCCCGACGCCCTCGCCGTGTCCGCGCTCGCCGCCTTCGAGGGGCGGCCGATCCTGCTCGTGAACCAGGGCCGCCTCCCCGGGGAGACCGCCCAGGCGATCTCGGACTCCGAGGCAGCGGCGATCATCGTCGTCGGCGGGCTCGGCGCCGTGTCCCAGGAGGTGGAGGACGCCATCGCGGCGCTCGGCCCCGAGACCGAGCGCACCGCCGGTCTGACGCGCTACGAGACCGCCCGCGCGATCGCCGACCGTGGGATCGCCGCCGGCATGGACCCGGCGATCAGCGTCCTGGTCAGCGGCGAGGTCTTCGCCGACGCGCTCGTCGCCGGCCCGGCCGTGGCCAAGGAGGGCGGCGTGATGATGCTGTCGGCGCAGCCGACGCTGGACAACTCCCCGCCGACGCGCGCCTACCTGGAGGAGTTCGCCGGCGCCGTCGAGACGCTGTACGTGATCGGCGGGACGGTCGCGGTCTCCGACGAGGTCGTCGCCGAGGCCAACGCGATCCTCGCCGAGGGGTAGGCCGCTCCCGAAGGGGCCCGGCGGGTCAGCGGCCCGGTCAGCCGAAGACCGCGTCGGCCAGCCGGGCCCGGTGGAAGGTCGCCGAGCCGTAGGCCTGCTCCAGGGCCTTGCCGCGCTTGAGCCACAGGTGCAGGTCGTGCTCCCACGTGAACCCGATGCCCCCGTGGACCTGCAGGGCGTTGCGGTTGGC
>JACCXR010000386.1 GCA_013696915.1 Euzebyaceae bacterium | reverse complement strand
GCCGGGTGCGCCGGCGCCGCCGGGCCGCCGCGGGCAGGTGGCGCAGGCGACCATTCCGGCGGGTACAGCGCTAGACCGCTTGCGGTTGCGGTGCGGGCGGTCAGCGGGCGTCGGCCGCCGGCGACAGCGACTTGATCGTCAGGAAGCGGATGGGCAGCTCCGCCAGCTCGGTCGGCCCGTGCGTGATCTCACCGTGGAACTGGAGCGTGTCGCCGGGCCGCAGGACGTAGCGGGCCCTGCCGTAGGTGTACTCCATGACCCCGTCGAGCATGTAGATCAGCTCCGTGCCGGGGTGCTGGTACAGCGGAAAGACCTCGGTGCGCTCGCGCAGCGTCACCAGCAGCGGCTCGAAGCGGTCGTGCGGGGCCCGCATCACGCCGAGCAGATCGTAGCGGTGACCCCGCTGGGTGCCCCGGTGCTGGATCTGCAGGCCCTGGCCCGCCTTGACGTGCAGGGCGTCGCCCTCCTCGTCGAGCCCGCGGAAGAACGCCGTCACCGGAACGCCTGCGGCCGCCGCGAGGCGCGCCAGCGTCGCCAGGCTGGGGGACGCCTGGGCGTTCTCGATCTTCGACAGCATCCCCTTCGACAGCCCGCTGCGCTCGGCGAGCTGGCCGACGGTGTAGCCGAGCTGGAGGCGGTACTCGCGGACCCGGCGCGCGATCGTCAGCCCGAGCGCCGCCTCGAGGTCGCTGCTGTCGGCCGGGACGTCGCCGTCGGCGAGCGAGAGCGCCGGCCGCTCCGGCTCTGCATTGCTCACGGCGGCACTGTAACGGCGCCCGGGTGGCGCGGGCGCGCCGCCGTCAGCCGCGCGGCTGCCCCGGCACCGGCGGGGGCGTCGGCTCGCCGGCCGTGCCGGGCCCGCCGGCGCGGCTCGACAGCGGGACGCCGTCGTCGACGATGTTCGCGCTCCCGCCGGCGTGCATCGCCCGGTCCAGCCCGATCCGCTCGTAGAGCTCGACGGCCGCCTCGTACTCCTTGCTCTCGGCCCGCGTCTGGGCGACGTGCCAGCCGATCCACAGGGCGACCGCGACGATAACCAGCACGATCTCCGTGCCGACGAAGGGGTAGAGCGGGCCGATGGACTCCGGGTTGCTGAACGAGTCGAGGCCGGTCATCTGGTCCTCCTCTCCTTGCCGCGGGCCAGCGCGCGGGCGTCCTCACGGGCGATGCTGCCGGGGCTCGTGGCCTCGCCGTCCTGCAGGGCCGTGGCCCGCTCGACGGTCTCGAACGCCGTCTCGGTGTCCTGGAAGTACGGGTAGGCGTCGCCGTAGTCGTGGGTGTCCAGGCCGGCGAGCTCGACGACCCGCGGCACCCGCATGAGACCCAGGCGGTCGAGCACCTTGCAGACCGCGAACGACGGCAGGAACCCCAGCACGCCGAACATGATGATCGCGCCCAGGATGTTGCCCAGCGGGTTGACCATGGGCAGCCCCTCGGCGGTCGCGAACCACGGCGAGGCGCCGTCGGCGAGCGGCGCGGCGGGATAGCCCCACAGCACGAAGCCGGCGATCACCACGCCGAGGAAGCCGGAGTAGCCGTGCACAGCGACGGAGCCGACCGCGTCGTCGAGGTGGAACCGGCGCTCGACGTAGTAGTGCGCCTTGTACGCCACGGCCGGGACGACCGCGCCGATGATGAGCGCCTGCAGCGGGTGGTAGAGGTCGTTGCCGGCGGAGGCGCCGATGATGCCGGCAAGCCCGCCGGAGAACGTCCAGAAGGCGTCGCCCTTGCTGAGCAGGTACGTCGCCATCATGCCGCCCGACAGCGACAGCAGGAAGTTGAACGTGATGCCCGACAGGGTCGTCGGCATCAGGTAGATGTTCGTCGCGGAGAAGAACGTGCCGCTCTCGCCGCCGATGTCGAGGATCGGGACGTTGCAGGCCGCGTAGAACCCCCAGAAGCCCGTGTAGATGATGAACAGGCCCAGGCAGGTCATCCACGGGTTGTGCGGCTTGATGTCGCGGATCTCGCCCTTGGGGCCGAACTTGCCGATGCGGGGGCCGACCACGATGACGGCGGCGAGCGCCGTCCCCCCGGCGACCGCGTGGATCACGCCTGAGGCGTAGGCGTCGTGGTAGCCCATCAACTGGACCATCCAGCCGTTCGGCGACCACCCCCACGCGGCGTCGATGATCCAGGTCACCGACCCGATCATGACCGCGAGGATGAAGAAGGCCGTGGTCCGGACGCGCTCGATGACGGCGCCGGACACGATCGAGGCGGCGGTCCAGGAGAACAGGAGGAAGGCCGCCCAGAACACGCCGTTGATGCGGTCCTGCATGTGCGGGGCCATCAGCTCCGACCACGGCTGGGCGGCCGCGGTGAAGTCGTCGGAGATCAGCCCGCCCGTGATCCCGGGGCCGTTCTGGAACGCGAAGTAGATCCACCAGCCGAAGAAGAAGAACGTCACGGTGACCAGCGGGATCACCATCGCGTTCTTCATCAGCGTGTGCTGGAGGTTCTTCCGCCTGGCGACCCCCACCTCGTAGGTGCAGAACCCGACGTGGATCAGGAACATCATCACGACGGTGACCCAGTAGTAGAACTCCGTGAAGATGACGCTCAGCGCGCCGACCTCGTCGGTCATCCTGCCCGCTCCTTCCCGGCGACCTCAGGAGCGTCACCGTAGCGGGGCGGGGCCCCCGCGATCAAGAGGCTGTTCAACAATGTTTCTTGCGGGTGAACGCCCAGCGCACGCGACGCGCACCGGCGGTGTCGGTCGCGGGCGCTCGCGGTCAGAACAGCGTGAGATAGCGCTGCACCTCCCAGCCGCTGACCACGGCGTGGTAGGCGCGGAACTCCTCGCGCTTGACCTGCGCGAAGTAGTCCACGTAGTCGCCGTCGCGCACGGTGCCCAGCGCCCGGCGGAGCACGTCGTCACCCACCAGCTCATCGACGGCGTGGGCCAGAGTGGCCGGCATCGCGCGGATGCCGCGGGCGGCGAGGTCGGCGGGGTCGGCGGTGTAGAGGTTCTCGTCGAGAGGGTCGCCCGGGTCCTTGCCGTGGTCGACGCCGTCCAGACCCGCGGCGAGCATGACCGTGAACGCGAGGTACGGGTTCGCCGACCCGTCCACGCCGCGGTTCTCGAAGCGGCCGCCCTCGGGCACGCGGAGCATGACCGTGCGGTTGTTGCCGCCGTAAGCGGCGTACGCCGGCGCCCAGGTCGCCCCCGACGCCGGGGCGCCGACGCCCATGCGCTTGTAGGAGTTCACCGTGGGACAGGTCACGGCGCACATCGCGGGGGCATGGTCCAGGACGCCGGCCATGAACTCGTACGCCATCGGCGACAGCCCCAGCCCGCGCGGGTCGTCGTCGGCGGCGAACAGCGGCTGGTCGTCGGCGGACCACAGGCTGGCGTGCGCGTGGAGCCCGTTGCCGGTGAGGTGCTCGAACGGCTTGGGCATGAAGGTCGCGGCCATGCCGGCGGCGTGGGCGAGCGTGTGGACCATGTAGCGGAAGAAGATCAGCCGGTCGGCGGTCGTCAGCGCGTCGGCGTAGGTGAGGTTCTGCTCGAACTGCCCGTTGGCGTCCTCGTGGTCGTTGGCGTAGTTGCCCCAGCCGAGCTGGTTGGCGTACCGCGAGACCGTCGACAGGTGGTCGTACATGCGGCTGAGCCCCTTGACGTCGTAGCAGGGCTTGGCCATCGTGTCGAGCTCGTCGGCCAGCTCGATGCCGCCGCCGGGAGTCCGCCGCACCAGGAAGTACTCGGCCTCGACGCCGGTCTTGAGCACGAGGCCGCGGTCGGCGAGGGCCGCGAGCTGCCGGCGGAGGACGACGCGTGGGGCGTAGGGCCACGGCTCGCCCTCGACGTGCGGGTCGCACTGCAGGACCGCCAAGCCCGGCTGCCAGGGCACCGGCGTGTAGGAGGCCGGGTCGGGCACGGCCATGATGTCGGGGTCCGCCGGGGTCTGGCCCATGTGGCCCGCGGCGAAGCCCGCGAACCCGGCGCCGTCCTCCAGCACCGCGTCGATGCTGGCCGCCGGCACCAGCTTCGCGCAGGGCTTGCCGTCCATGTCCACGAACATCGCGAAGAAGAACTCGATGCCGTCGTCGCCGGCCCGTGCCTTCATCTGCTCTGCGTCCATGGTCCCTCCTGGTGCGGTCGGTCGAGCGACGTTCGTCAGTCCTTGCGGCTGCCGGGAATCCAGTCGGTGCCGGCGAGCGGCACCTGCGCCATCGCCGCCGCCTCGATCGTGAGGGCCACGAGGTCCTCCGGCTCGAGGTTGTGGACGTCGGACTTGCCGCAGGCGCGGGCCAGGGTCGTGAGCTCCATCGTCAGCGCGCGCAGGTAGTTCTCGACCCGGCGCGCCGCCCACGCCGGGTCCAGGCGGGCCTCGAGGTCGGCGTCCTGAGTCGTGATCCCCACCGGGCAGCGGCCGGTGTGCATGTGGTGGCAGAAGCCGGGCTCGGTGCCCAGCGCGTGGTAGTCCGCCGTGGCGTCGTGCTCGGCGCCGTCGCGCCAGTAGGTGCGGCTGTTGCAGCCCATCGCGATGAGCGGCGCGACCCCCAGCGACACGGCCGTGGCGCCCAGCGCGAGCGCCTTGGCGACGTCCGCTCCCGACCGGATGCCGCCGGAGACGACCAGCTGGACGTCGTCGTGGCGGCCGATGTCGCGCAGCGCCTCGGCGGCCAGGCGCACCGCGGGCAGCGTCGGGATGCCGGCGTGTTCGATGAAGGCGTCCTGGGTCGCGCCGGTGCCGCCCTGCATGCCGTCCACGACGACGACGTCCGCGCCGGCGGCCACGGCGAGTTTGACGTCGTTGCTGACGCGGGTCGCGCCGAGCTTCACGAAGATCGGTATCGACCACGCGGTCGCCTCGCGCAGCTCCTCGATTTTGATGCGCAGGTCGTCCGGCCCGGTCCAGTCGGGGTGGCGCGACGCCGAGCGCTGGTCGATCCCCGGCGGGAGGGTGCGCATGCCCGCGACCCGCTCGCTGACCTTCTGGCCGAGCAGCATGCCGCCGCCGCCGGGCTTGGCTCCCTGGCCGATGACGACTTCGACGGCGTCCGCCTGGCGCAGGTGGTGGGGGTCGAAGCCGTAGCGCGACGGGAGGCACTGGTACACCAGCAGGTGGGAGGCGGCGCGCTCCTCGTCGGTCATCCCGCCGTCACCGGTGGTCGTGCAGGTGCCGACGGCGGTCGCCGCGCGACCGAGCGCCTCCTTGGCGTTGGCCGACAGCGCCCCGAAGCTCATGCCCGCGATCGTGATCGGGATCGACAGGTGCAGCGGCTTGCCGGCGTGGCGGGTGCCGAGCACCGTCGCGGTGTCGCAGCGCTCGCGGTAGCCCTCCAGCGGGTAGCGCGACGCCGAGGCGGTCAGGAACACCAGGTCGTCGAATGTCGGCAGGACCCGCTTGGCACCCCAGCCGCGGATCTCGTACCGGCCGAGCTCGGCCATGCGCTGGATCTGGCCGATCACCGCCCGCGGGTAGCTGTGGCTGGGGCGCAGACCCTCCGGCGGGAGCTCGTCGGACTCCTGGCTCATCGGCTGGACCCTCGCGTGGACCCTGGGGCCCCTAGTACTGGTGCGCCTTCACGGCGTCGAAGTGGTACAGCTCGCGGGCGGACGCCACGCGGGTGACGTTCTCCGGGTCGACGTGGTCGAACCCCGCGGTCCTGACCAGCGCCCGCACACGGGTGACGTCGTCGGAGGACAGGTCTTCGACCCTGGCGTCGGAGCCCAGCGAGGCGATCGCGCCGCCGACGTAGACGACCGCCTCGTACAGCGAGTCGCCGAGGGATTCGTGGGCGTCGCCGCCGACGAGGATCACCCCCGCCTGGGCCATGAAGCCGCTCATGTGCCCCACGTCGCCGGCGACCAGGACGGTGCCGCCCTTGAGGGAGATCCCGGCCCGCGACGACGCGTCGCCCTCGATCACGAGCGTGCCCCCGTGGGCGGTGGCGCCGGCGCACTCCGAGGCGTTGCCGCGGACCCGCACGGTGCCGCTCATGAGGTTCTCGGCGACCGACCACCCGACGAAGCCGTCCACGACGACGTCGGGGCCGTCGCACAGCCCGCCGATGAAGTAGCCGGCGTTGCCCTCGATGCTCACCCGGATCCGGTTCGTCAGACCCACGGCGAGGTTGTGGCGCCCGCGCGGCTCGACGATCCGCGCCTGCTCGCCGTCGGGCATTGCGGCCAGGGCCGCGTTCAGCTCGCGCGTGGAGAGCTCGGCGCAGCTCAGCGTGACCACACGTGCACCTCTTCGGGCATGGGCTCGAACACGTCGGCGTCCTCCACGCCGGGCAGCCCGGCGAGCGCGTGGTACTCCGACGCCATCGCGACGTAGCGGTCGGTCTCGGCGAGGACCGCCGGCTTGCAGGCCGAGGCGTCGCGCACGACCGCGAACTGCGTCCTGCTGGCCACCAGCAGCGTGAAGAAGCCGTCCATCGTCTTGCACACCATGCGCAGCGCGTCGCCGAGGTCCATGCCCTGCTCCAGCTGGTGGGCGATGAAGCGGGCCGCGACCTCCGAGTCGTTGTCGGTGTCGAAGCGGACGCCCTCGTCGGTCAGCCGGCGCCGGACGGTGGCGTAGTTCGAGAACGTGCCGTTGTGCACCAGGCACAGGTCGGCGGCCGCGGCGAAGGGGTGCGAGTGCTCGGTCGTCACCGCGGACTCGGTGGCCATGCGGGTGTGCCCGAGGCCCTGGTAGCCGACGCGCTGGCGCACGCCGTAGCGCTCGCAGATGGCGGCCGGCGCCCCGACGTCCTTGAAGATCTCCATGGACGTGCCGTGCCCGACCAGGCGGACGGAAGCGCCGCTGCGCTCCAGGGCCCGCAGGAACCGGCCGTCGTCGCCCTTGGCGACGAGCACCGCGCCGCGGCCCCGCCGCTGCACCGTCACGTCGTCGCCGACGGCGTCGCGCAGCCCCGCGGCCAGGTCCTCCCAGTCCAGCTCGGCGGCCAGTGGCTGCAGGGAGTAGCGAAACGCGCCCTCCGGCAGGTCGTCGTCGTAGAGCGCGATCCCGGCCGAGTCCGGCCCCCGCGACGTCATGGCCTCCAGCATCGGCGCGAGCAGCGCCCCCAGCCGACCGTGCAGCTCCGGCGCCTTCAGGTGCACTCCGACGATCCCGCACATGCCCGCTTGCCTCCTCGCGACCCACCGGTCGGCGGTCGCCGGCTCAATCCTAACCCGCGTTTCCTGTGAGGAGACAGAGTTTCCTGCCTGACAGGGGCACGCGCGGACTGGCTCCCGGGTTGAGCGGAGCCCGCGCATGCCCCCGAGGGCGGTTGCGAGGGCTCGTCGCCTGCGTCGAGCTGGCGGTTGACCTTCGCGGCGCGCAGGACCTGCCGGTCCTTGAGGCGGCGCTTGTGGCGAACGCCGATGTCGTCGTGACGGGGGACAGGCGTCTCCGCGAAGACACTACGACGGCGATGTACTACAACAGCAATGTACTTCGAGGTTGGGCGATGGACGCGTGGCCCCTTGTCGGCGAGGGCAGCGGTCCGCCGGTCCGTTCGACATGCGATGGCTGCGGGACCTGGAACGCAAGCTTGATGTCGTCCCGTATCCGGCTGTTGACGCTGAATGGTCACTCGTGCTCGGTGAGGAGCGCGCGGGCGGCGACGACGAGTGCGGCGTTGTCCGGGGCCGGGGATCCGTCGGGGAGGTCGAGGACGTCCTCCAGCCCGATGCGGGTCTGCAGGCGGTGGCGGCCGGCGTGGCGCAGGGCCGGCCAGCAGCTCGTGCCCTCGCCGTGCAGGAGCACCGGCGCTTCGCTGCCGACGGGCCGGACAAGGTCGAGCAGACGGTCGGCTTCGCGCTCGGTGTCAACCGCGTCAAGACCGTCCGAGAGCTCGATCAGCACGCGGCAGCAGCGAGCCCGGTACGGCGAGGCCGCCCACTCCTGCACCGCCTGTGCATGCCACAGGCCCGCCTCGACGCCCACCCCGCGTGCGAGCAGTGCTGCAGCCACGTCCTGTGCTCCGGGCTCGTGCCAGTTCACCGACGCGAAGTCCGGGAGCACCGTCCACGCGCGGATCGCGGTCACGCGCTCGGCCGGATCGGCGACGGTCCACGCTCCGGTGGTGATGCCGACCGCCACGGCGGGCGTCGCAGCGCGGACCGCTGTCAGCGCCGCCGCAACCTCCTCCCGGGCCAGGGTGTCTGCTCCGACGCTGTCCTTGGGGTGCAGATGCACGGCGCCGACCCCGGCGGCGACGACTCGGGCGACGTCGGCAGCGAGCGCCGCGGGCGTCACCGGCAGCGCCGGATGCTCCGCCGGCCGCCGAGCCCCGTTCAGACAGCCCTTGAGCAGCACCCCTGGATCCTCGCAGTCAGCACCCACACGCGGGCGTCTCCGGGCAAGAGCTGCGAAGCCCGGCCTCCGGCGCGGCGCCAGGGTACGAGAACGCCGCCGCCGCCGTCCGACGAGGCCCAGGGACCAAGGGCAGGGAAGGCGCGTTCATTCCAGCAAGCCGGCGAGGGCGCCACGCGCCTGGTCGCCATCGGTGGTGTCCGCTTCGGCGACCTGAGCCCGTTCAGGGCCCGTCAGCCAGCGTGCGGTGGAGCCGGTCGGCGTCCGCGTCACGGCGAGGACGTCCGGCACCTGCTCGGCCACGGCGCGAATGTGGGAGATCACCGCGACGAGCCGGCCACCCGACGCGAGCGTGGACAGCGCTTCGACCGCGGCGTCGAGGTTGGAGCGGTCGAGTGCCCCGAAGCCCTCGTCGAGCCACAGCGACTCCAAACGCCCCCCGGACCGGGCCATCATCTCGACCATGCCGAACGCGAGTGCGAGGGAGGCGACGAACCTCTCCCCGCCGGAAAGGCTGGCCGGGCTGCGCGGCATGCCGGTGTCGTTGTCGACGATCCGCCAGTCGTCGTTCTCGTCGTCGAGGTCGGCGAACGAGTAGCGGTCGGCGGTCATCTCGCCGAGCTGCCGTGACGCGTGCGCCAGCAGCGCCCGGGAGCGGCGAAGCGTGACCCACTTGGGAAACGCTCCGTCCTTGAGCGCGGCGACGAGGTCGCCGACGGCGACCGCTCTCGCCTCGAGCGCTGCGGCCGCCGCGCGCGTCCGGGCGAGCGGCTCGACCCGCCGCGAGAACGCCTCGGTGTCGTTGCGTGCCGTCTTCGCGGCGAAGGTCGCGTCGGCGTGGCGCCTCGCGGCGGAGTCCCTGAGGGCATCCGGCCCGGCGTCGTCGCCCACCCCGAGCAGCGCGGCCTGCTCCGCCAGCTGCCGGCCGGCTTGCGAGC
>JACCXR010000367.1 GCA_013696915.1 Euzebyaceae bacterium | reverse complement strand
GCGATTCACGGATCAGCGGAGCACGGCAGAGCACCGCGCTGACCCGCGCCACGATTGCCGCGACGCCGGACCGGGCATGGGGACGGCGTCGACAATGACCGGCGGGCCGCGGAGCCCGCGCTGGGAGGAGTTGCGATGCGCGCACGAACCTGCACAGTCGGCCTGGCTCTCATCCTGCTGGCCGCGTGCGGCGGGCCCGACGACGCGACCACGGGCACTGCCACCACCGCGGACACGACCCCGACGACGGAGCCGGCCACGGCGACGATGACCATCTCGCCGACGGACACGGCGACGTCCGAGACCGACACTCCGTCGCCGACCGCGAGCCCGTCGCCGACCGGTTCGCCCACCGACGACACCGCCTCGCCGACGCAGACCTCGGCGGCGTCGGCGGACGACGCCGAATACTGCGACACCCTGGCTGAGATCCCGGAGGTCCAGGGACGTCTCGTGAGCGTCCTGTCGGAGGTGCTCGGCCAGGCCCTGAACACCGAGTCGCCCGGCGAGGTGGACACCACGGAGTTCAACGACGAGATCGTCGCCGTCGTCTCCGACATCACCGACATCACAACAGAGGTCGCCGAGGTCGCGCCCCCGGAGCTGCAGGAGCCCTGGGAGGTCACGCGCGACTTCTACCAGCAGGTGCTCCCCGAGGTGGAGACCGCCGACGACGCCGCCCAGGCCTTCACCGACTTCAGCGAGACCCTTTCCCAGGAGCAGGCCGACGCCCTCGCGGCCGCCGACGAGACCTTCCGCCAGGACACCGAGGAGCGCTGCGGCTTCTCGATCGAGCCGTCGCTCGGATAGGCCTCCCCGCCGGATGCGGCGCAGTACGGTGCATCCGTGTACAGCCCCATCCGTCCACCTGACGCGGCGCTCGCGCAGCGGCCCATGGCGGACGCCGACCGTGTGCGCGATCGATGGCAGTCGCTGCGGTCGGCGCTCGGCGAGACGTGGGTCTTCGCTGCACTTGAGGGTGAGCAGTGGCGTGGCGCGGTGGAGACCGGGGTGGTGGAGCGTCTCTACGACATCTCCGCCGGGGTTGCCGAGGCCATCGTCGCCCAGGGACTCGATGCCGAAGGGGCGCTGCGGCTCGACGAGTCTACCTTCGACCAGATCGCGGCGCACCGCCACGCTGCCGACCTCGTCGGTGACGCCGTCCGCGCCGACCGGCCCATGTCGACCGGGCTGCTGAAGGAGTTCCACGCCGCGGTCACCTCGGCGCAGCCGCGGTACAAGGCGGTCGATCAGTTCGGACGCGCCGTCCAGGGCGCACTCCTCCACGGCGAGTACAAGACCGAGGACAACCACGTCCGCCTGCCCGGCGGCTCCGTCCACCACTACGCGCCGGCGATCCAGACCGCCAGCGAGGTGGACCGGCTGGTCGACTTCCTGGCGGCGGCGGCCGACGAGCACCCGGTGAGCCTCGCGGTGTTCGCGCACCACCGGCTCACCCGGATCCACCCGTTCCAGGACGGCAACGGCCGCGCTGCGCGGCTCCTCGCGACCTACTACCTCATCCGCGGGCGCTTCCTGCCGCTGACCGTAACGCGCGATCAGCGCGACGCCTACTTCACGGCCCTCCAGCACACCGACGCCGGCGACCCGCTCCCGCTCGCCACTTTCGTGGTTGCACGGCAGCGCGACGCCCTCCTCCGGGTCGAACAGCGCGCCTTCAGCGCCGACGTCGCCGCTTCCAAAGGAGTGGCCGGCATCGCCCGCGCGTTGGCCGAGTACGCCGCGGCCCGGCGGGACGGGGGCGGTGGGCGCGAACCGGCCGACCGCTTCGCCGACCTCGGCCGCACCACCGAGGTCCTGTTGCGGCAGCGCCTGGAGCGCGCGCTCGAGCCCTTCGCCGCCCACGGATTCGACACCGGCGCCCACTCCTACGGGTTCGACCTCACGCAGGGTGCCGACGCGCGGGCATTGTTGGGCGGCAGCGGCCTCCGCCCGCGGGAGCAGGCCGTGCTGGGAAGGATCCGGTTCGGAGTCGAAGTCGGGGACGCCGCCTGGCGTTACGGGTCGGTGGTTCTCGCCCCGCTGGCCAGCGTGACGGGAGACGAGCCCATCGGCTTGGTGTTCGAGGGCGCCGGCACGCTCACCGTGTTCGCGGACGCACGTGACGAAGCCGAGCTCACCGCGTGGCTTGACGCGGGGATCGCCCGGTGGCTGGTCGGGTACGTCCGCCTGCTGTAGTGCCCGACAATCCCATGACGGTCGCTGCGCGACCGCCACCACCGAGGTCACGAGAATCGCCTCGGACGAGCCTCACGATTCACGATCTCAGACGCGGACCAGCGGGGCGTAGGCGAGCAGGACCCGCTTGGTGCCGGACTCGTCGAAGCGGATCAGCGCCTCCTCGCTGCCCGGCGTGCCGGTCAGCTCCAGGATCCGGCCGGGACCGAACGCGGGGTGGAGGATGCGGTCGCCGACACCGAGGTCGTCCTCGTCGTCGTCGACCGGTCGCGGCCGGCCGGTGTACTGGGACCGAACGCCGACCTTGGCCATCGCACGCCGGCTGGGGCCGCCGCGATCGACGGCGGTGCGGTCCTCGACCAGCTCGGCGGGGACCTCGCGCAGGAACCGGGACGGCGGGTTGGCGTTCGTGCCGCCGAACAGGGTCCGGCTCCAGGCGCTGGTGAGATAGAGCCGCTGTTCGGCCCGGGTCATGCCGACGTAGGCGAGCCGACGCTCCTCCTCGAGCTCGTCCGGGTCGCCGAGGGCGCGGTGGTGCGGGAAGACCGAGTCCTCCATGCCGACGATGAACACGACGGGGAACTCCAGGCCCTTCGCGTTGTGGAGCGTCATCAGGGTCAGGCGGCCGGCGTCGTCGGTGAGCTCGTCCTGCTCGCTGACCAGCGCGACGCGCTCGAGGAACTCGGGCAGGGTGGCGTCCGGCTGCAGCTCGGAGAACTCGCCGGCGACGCTCGCGAGCTCCTTGACGTTCTCGACGCGGCCGAGCGCCTCGACGGTGCGCTCGGCCTCGAGCTCGGCGAGGTAGCCGGTGCGCGTCCAGACGGTCTTCACGATCTCCGGGAGGTCCGGCTGCTCCTCCACGACCGTGGTGCGCAGCCCGTCGATCAGCCGCACGAAGTCGAGCACCGCGCCGGCCGCGCGGCTCGTGAGCTGCGGGTTCTCCTCCGCCCGGCGGCAGGCCTCCATGAAGCCCACGCGCTCCCGGCCGGCGAACAGGTCGAGCGCCTCCTCGGACTTCGCTCCGATCCCCCGGCGCGGCATGTTCAGGATCCGCTTGGCGGACACGTCGTCGGCGGGGTTGACGAGGACGCGCAGGTAGGCGAGGACGTCCTTGACCTCCCTGCGCTCGTAGAAGCGGGTGCCGCCGATGATCTGGTAGGGCGTGCCCAGCCGGATGAGGACCTCCTCCAGCACGCGCGACTGGGCGTTGGTCCGGTAGAAGACGGCGCAGTCGCCCGGGCGGAGCCCGAACCGGTCACCGAGGCGGTCGACCTCCTCGGCGACGAAGGCGGCCTCGTCCTGTTCGTTCTCGGCGACGTAGCGGACGACCGGAACCCCGCCGCCTGCGTCGGTCCAGAGGTCCTTGGGGACGCGGTGGACGTTGTTGGCGATGACGGCGTTCGCGGCGTCGAGGATCGTCTGCGTCGACCGGTAGTTGCGGTCCAGCGTGACGCGCTCGGCGTCCGGGAAGTCCTTCTCGAAGTCGAGGATGTTGCGGATGTCGGCGCCGCGGAATCTGTAGATCGACTGGTCGCCGTCGCCGACGACGGTTAGGCTGCGGTGCTCCCAGGCCAGCAGCCTCACGAGCTCGTACTGGGCGCGGTTCGTGTCCTGCCACTCGTCGACCAGGACGTGGGTGAACCGGCGCCGGTAGGTGTCGAGCGCGTCGTCGAACAGCTGCAGCAGCTCGACGGTCTTCATCAGCAGGTCGTCGAAGTCGAACGCGCTCGCGCGGTGGAGCCGGCCCTCGTAGGCCCTGTAGACCTCGGCGACCTGCTTGGAGTACCAGTCCTCGGCGCGCAGCGAGAACGTGTCGAAGTCGATCAGATCGTTCTTGGCGTTGGAGATGACGTGGGCCGCTCCGCGGGGCGTGATCTTCTTCGGATCGATGCCGAGGTCCTTGATGCACAGCCCGACCAGCCGCGTGGAGTCGGCGGCGTCGTAGATCGTGAAGTGGGCGTCGTAGCCGAGCCGCGGCGCCTCGGTGCGCAGCAGCCTGGCGCACGCGGAGTGAAACGTCGCCACCCACATCCCGCCCCAGCGGCGGGCGCGCACGACTCCGTCGGCGTCCCGCGACAGCCCGACGAGCCGCTCCCCGACGAGCGCTCCGACGCGCTGCTTCATCTCGTCGGCGGCCCTGTTCGTGAACGTGATCGCGAGGATCTCGTAGGGAGAGACGCCGCGGTGCTGGATGAGGTGGGCGATCCGGTGGGTCAGCACGCGGGTCTTGCCCGACCCTGCGCCGGCGACGATCAGCAGCGGGCCGCCGTCGTGGAGGACTGCGGCCCGCTGCTCGGCGTTGAGTCCGGCCAGCAGGTCGGCGGCAACGGTCGCGGTGGTGTCGGCCATCGGCCCGATCGTACCGACGGTGGCCGACACGTCCGGCGCGGCGCGTACCGGCGCGGCGGTCTGGCACTGCTGTGCCCGCCGTCCACCCGACCTTCGGAGACCCCGTGCCCGAGACCATCCCCGCAGCCGCGCAAAGGCTCCTCGACGAGCCGAACTTCGCCCACGTCGTCACGCTCATGGCCGACGGGACGCCGCAGACCACCCCCGTCTGGATCGACCGCGACGGCGACGTCGCCGTCTTCAACACGGCGAAGGGGCGGGTGAAGCACGAGAACCTCGTCCGGGACCCGCGGGTCGCGCTCAGCGTGCTCTCGCCCGACAACCCGTACGTCTACCTGCAGGTGCGCGGCCGCGCGGAGTTCGTCGACGAGGGCGCCCGCGAGCACATCGACAAGCTGTCGAACAAGTACCTCGGGAAGGCCTATCCCTCCCTCCAGCCCGGCGAGCAGCGCGTCATCGTCCGCGTCGTGGCCGAGGACGTCGACTTCCACGGCGGCCGCTGAAACCGGCCCCGGCCGCGGCGCCGCCGGCGGCCGGTCGGCGATCAGGCGGTCAGGCGATCGACTCCGGCGGCGCCTCCGGGTGCGGCTCCCGCCGGCCCCGCGCCCAGGTCCAGGCGTAGCCCTCGTCCTCGCCCGCCTGGGCGGCGGGACCGAGGTGCAGCGGCCGGAAGGTGTCGACCATCACGGCGATCTCGTCGGTGGACTCCTTGCCGATCGACGCCTCGACGCTGCCGGGCTGCGGGCCGTGCGTGAAGCCGGAGGGGTGCAGCGAGATCGACCCGAGCTCGATGCCGGCGCCCTTGCGGCTCATGAAGTCGCCGCCGACGTAGAACAGCATCTCGTCGCTGTCGACGTTCGCGTGGTTGTAGGGCGCGGGGATCGACTGGGGGTGGTAGTCGAACTTCCGCGGCACGAAGCTGCAGACGACGAAGTTGGGGCCCTGGAACGTCTGGTGGACGTGCGGAGGCTGGTGCACCCGGCCGGTGATCGGCTCGAAGTCCCCGATGTTGAAGGCGTACGGGTAAAGGCAGCCGTCCCACCCGACGACGTCGAAGGGGTGGCTGGCGTAGGTGTAGCGCGTGAGGCCGGTCCGATGCTTGACGAGGACGTCGACCTGCTCGCCCTCCATCTGCAGCGCCTCCTGCGGTCCGCGGAGGTCGCGTTCGCAGTACGGCGAGTGCTCGAGGAACTGCCCGCGGCGCGACAGGTAGCGGTCCGGGGGGCCGATGTGCCCCGAGGCTTCGATGACCATGGCGCGCAGCGGCGCCTCGCCCGTGACCACCCAGCGGTGGGTCGTCGACGTCGGGACGGTGACGTAGTCGCCCTGGCCGACCTCGAGGCTGCCGTAGACGGACTCCAGGCGCCCGGAGCCGGACTCGACGTACACGCACTCGTCGCCGACCGCGTTGCGGTACAGCCCGCTGTCGGTGTCGGCGGCGACGTAGGACAGCCGCACGTCGCCGTTGCCGAGCAACAGCTGGCGGCCGGCGACCAGGTCCCCGCCGGTCTTGAGCTCGTGCGTCCGCAGATGGCGGGGTTTCAGCGGGTGGTTGGGAACGAGTCGGTCCGGCTCGGCCTCGACCGTCTCGGCCGCTGTGATCGCCGTCGGGATCTGGCGGTGGTAGAGCAGCGACGAGTCGGAGCTGAAGCCCTCGACCCCCATCAGCTCCTCGGCGTACAGACCCCCGTCGGGCCGGCGGAACTGCGTGTGCCGCTTGTGCGGCACCTCCCCCACGCGGCGGTAGTGCGGCATCTGGATCTCTCCTCCGGTCGACGTGTCGCGAGGAGCCCTACGGTGCCCCCGCAGCGCCCCGATGTCTATGCCTGGGTCGCACCTTCTCGTCCGCGCCGGCAGCCTCAGGCGCCCGGGGTCAGCGCGGCGGGCGCGCCTCGGGCGGAACCACCGTCACGTCCAGCGCGTTGCCGAGCGAGGAGGGCCTGGAGGCCTCGGTGGCGAACTTCCCACGATCCCCCTCATGCCCCCTTCTTGGTTTCTCGGAGCGGCTGCGGCGCCTTTCCGGACCAGCGGCCGAGCGACTACAGCGACTACCCGGAGTAGGTCCTACCGCGGTATGCTCGCCCGCGATGAAGGTCGACAAGGTGAGCGTCTCATTCCCCGCGGATCTGGGCGACGCGATCCGCGTGGCGGCGGACCAGTCCGGGCAGAGCCTGTCCGCCTGGCTGAGAGCGGCAGCCCAGGCGAAACTGCGCAGCGAGGCGCTGCGCGCGGCGCTCGAGGAGTACCAGGCCGACCACGGGGCCTTGACCGCTGAGGAGTTGGCCCGTGCCGAGCACGAGCTGGGACTCGGCGCCGAGCGGTCGACAGCGGCGTGACCCGGCTGGCGCTGGACGCCGGCGCCCTGCTCGCTTGGGACCGCCGGGATCGCGCCGTCGCCGCCAGGCTCGAAGCCGCACGTCGACGAGGACTCGACCTGCGCACCACCGCCATCGTTCTCGCCCAGGTGTGGCGGGACGGCGCGCGCCAGGCCAACCTCGCCCGGCTGCTCAAGGGCACCGAGGTCGTGGCGGTGGACGAGCGGTTGGGGCGAGAGGCGGGCGCGCTGCTCGCCCGGTCCGGGACGGACGATCCGATCGACGCCACCGTCGTGATCGTCGCCGCGCCCGGCGACCGGGTCCTGACTAGCGACCCCGGCGACATCCGTCTTCTCGCCGACGCCGGGAACAGGACGCTCATGGTGATCGCCTGCTGATCCGTCGGACGGACGATGCCGTCCCCTCGGGAATGCCGAACACGCCACGACCGCAAGCCCCCGAACACGGGCGTCAGCCCGCGACCATGCTCCCTGGCACCATGTGAGCCTTCCACCGCGACGCGCCGCAGCCTTGGATGGATGAGAACGACCGTTCGACGGTAGCGACGCCGCCGGTCGCCGGCAGCTGGGCACTCGCCTGCGTTCGTGCGTTCTGCGGAGACAACGCTGGGCGCGGGCCTGTCAGGCGCGGTCGGGGACGACGCGCTCGACGCCGTCGAGGAGCCGGTCGAGGTCGGGCCACCACCGGCCGGCGGGCAGGTGCGCGATGCGCGCCGCCACCGCCGCCGGGGCCGCCTGGACGGGGACGACCCGGTGCGGGGCCGCGCGGTGGAGGAACCCGAGGTACCAGTGGCGCCACGTCTCGTCCAACGACTCCGGGTCGAGGACCAGGTAGTAGTCGGGCACCTCGATCGACTGCGCCCGCCAGCGGGCGATGGTCTGCTGCACCGCGACCTCGACCGTGCCGACCGGCGCGCGCTGCGTGAACCAGTCCACCCAGCTCGCGGCGACGACCGTGAGCGGGTCCGCGTCGTGGACCAGGTACGGGATGTGCGCGCTCTTCGCCTCGCGCCAGGCCTGCACCGCCCGGTCGAGCGGCTCGGCCGCGGCGTCGGGCAGCACAGCGCGCAGGTTCGCCGCCCGTGCGAGCTCGCTCGCGCAGTCGCGGGCAGCGCCGCCCACGAGCGCGATGACGGTGGTCGAGACCCGCTGCATGCGGCGGATTGCAGCACATCGGCGACCCGGCCGGCGCTCACCGGCGGAGCGTTAGAGTCACGGGACATGAGTGACGCGCGGCACGCCTTCCTGGCCCACCTGATCGACGACGCCGCCCTGTTCCCCCCGGCGAGCCTCCCGCTGGGCGAGGCGGTCGCCGAGCACCGGCTGGCCGCCGCCGGGCCGCACTCGTGGATGCAGGGCCGCTTCCTGTGCCCCGCCTCGAGGCTCCCCGACCTGGCCGCCGCCCTCGACGGCGACGCGGGCGGCTGGACGATCGGCGCGGTCCTCGACGGGCCGGCCCGCGGCGGGGCGTGGGTCGAGGCGGTCCGCGCCGACCTCGACGTGGTGGCGTCGTTCGCCGAGCACGCGGCGGTGGACCTCGTCGAGG
>JACCXR010000345.1 GCA_013696915.1 Euzebyaceae bacterium | reverse complement strand
CTACAGGATCTGCGACAGGAACAGCTTCGTGCGCTCCTCCTGCGGGTCGGTGAAGAAGTGCTCCGGGGTCCCGACCTCCACGATCTGACCCTCCGCCATGAACACCACCCGGTCGGCGACCGCCCGGGCGAACCCCATCTCGTGGGTGACGACGATCATCGTCATGCCGCTTCCGGCGAGCTCCTCCATGACGTCGAGGACCTCTTTGATCATCTCCGGGTCCAGCGCGGAGGTCGGCTCGTCGAAGAGCATCACCTTGGGCTGCATGGCGAGGGCCCGCGCGATGGCGACGCGCTGCTGCTGACCGCCTGACAGCTGACCGGGGTACTTGCCCGCCTGCTCGGGGATCTTCACGCGCTCGAGCATTTCCGTCGCGAGGTCCTCGGCCTTGCGCTTGTTCCACCGGCGGACCTGGCGGGGGCCTAGGGTGATGTTCTCCAGGACGGTCATGTGCGGGAACAGGTTGAACTGCTGGAAGACCATGCCGGTCTCCTTGCGGATCTCCTGGATGTTCCGCACGTCGTCGCTCATCTCGACGCCGTCGACGATGATCCGGCCGCGGTCGTGCTTCTCCAGCCGGTTGATGCAGCGGATCAGCGTGGACTTGCCCGACCCCGACGGGCCGATGACGACGACGACCTCGGTGTTGCCGACCTGCAGGTTGATGTCGGCCAGCGCCTGGAACTCGCCGAAGAACTTGTCCACCCCCTCGCAGAAGATCATCGCCTCGCCGCCCTTGGCCTGCGTGGCATCGGTTCGTACAGAGGTCTCGCTCATCGCTCTCCCACTCCCAGTCGCTGCTCCAGCCGCTGGCTCGCCCGCGACATCGAGTAGCACGCCACCCAGTACAGGAACGACGCGAAGACGAGCGCCTCCGCCTGGACCCGCTGCCCGAGGAACTCCTGCTGCGCGAGGACGGCCTGGCTCACGCCGAGAATCTCCAGCAGGCTGATGGCCCCGAGCAGCGAGGTGTCCTTGAACAGGCTGATGAACTGCCCGACGAGCGCCGGGATGACGTTGCGCAGCGCCTGGGGCAGCACGATGCGCATGGTCGTCTTCACCGGGGACAGGCCGATCGCCTTCGCCGCCTCGGTCTGGCCTTTCGGGACGCTCTGGAGGCCCCCGCGGACGATCTCGGCGATGTACGCGGCGGCGAACAGGATGATCGCGACCAGCGCCCGCATCGTCAGGCCGGGGCGGGTCATACCGGGCGGGAGGAAGAAGCCGAGGACGAGCGCGCCGATGAAGATCAGCGTGATCAGCGGCACGCCGCGGATGAGCTCGATGTAGCCGACGCAGATGACCCGCACCGCGGGGAAGCTCGACCGCCTCCCGAGCGCGAGCAGGACGCCGAACGGGAAGGACAGCACGATGCCGGCGACGGCGACGAACAGCGTCAGGAGCAGCCCGCCCCAGTTGTCCCAGCCGACGCCCCCGAACCCGGTGAAGGCGACGTAGGCGAGCAGGACGGTCGCGAGGCCGACGAGCGGCAGCAGGCGCCGCGCGCGCTCGGGCAGCCGGTTGCCGAGCAGCCGGCCGGCCGCGCCGACGGCGAACCCGCCGACCGTCAGCGCCGCCGGGAGCCAGGTGCGGCTCAGGGAGAGGATCACGACCAGGCCGAGCAGCGCCGGCGCCGCCCTCCGGAGCGTGACCGTCCAGGGCACCGGCGGCCGCGTCCGCGCGTAGAGGGCGGTGCCGACGCCGGCCGCGCCCGCGGCGAGGTAGATCGCGATCCAGGGGCGGTACAGCTCGTCGCGGGGGAAGCGCCCGACCATGAAGTTCGTGAGGTTCTGCTCGATGACCTGCCAGCGCCCGGTGACGAACACGAAGCGGGTGGCGCGGAAGACGACCCACGCGATGAGCAGCCCGAAGACGATCGTGAGGACCGTGTTGAGCGGCGAGTTGAACAGGTTCTCGCGGACCCACATCCCCGGCGGCAGCCGGCGCTCGGGGGGTGTCTCGGCCTCGGGGAGCGGGAGCGGCTCCTCGGTCCTCGTCTGGATCGGCCCGGCGGTCATCTACCGGGTCCCCAGCGTCAGCCGGCGGTTCGCGATGTTCGCGAAGAGCGAGATCACCAGCGACAGCGACAGGTAGGTCGCCATGACGATCAGGTAGACCTGCGGGGCGGGGTTGCCGTTGGCGATGACGTTCTGCGCGATCAGGAACAGGTCCGAGAAGCCGATGAACAGCGCGAGCGACGAGTTCTTGGTGATGTTCAGGTACTGGTTGGCCAGCGGCGGGACCATGATCCGGAAGGCCTGCGGCAGCACGACGAACCGGAGCCGCTGGAAGGCGGTCAACGCGATCGCGTTCGCCGCTTCGCTCTGGCCCTTGGGGACCGCGAGGATGCTGCCGCGGACGATCTCGGCGATGTGGCTCGTGGTGTAGAGCGCCAGCGCGATCAGCAGCGCCGCGTACTCCGGGCCCAGCTCGATGCCCCCCTCGACGAGCCGGCCGTCGGCGGTCGGCAACGTCAGGGTGACCGGACTCCCGAGGAGCAGGTAGCCGATCGCGACGAGCACGAGCAGGACGCCGGTGCCGTAGAGCACGCGCCGGTGCGGCTGCCCGGTCTCGTCGAAGCGTTTCGTGCGCCATCGGGCCACGAGCAGGGCGACGACGAAGGCGCCCGCGCACACGGCCAGGAAGGGCCGCACGAGCGCGCCGCCCTCACCCCACGGGACGTTCAGGCCGCGGTTGGAGAACACGACCAGGCCGAACCAGGTGAACGCCTCCTGCACCGAGGGCAGCTTCAGGACGACGGCGGTGTAGAAGAAGATGATCACCACGACGACCGGGATGTTGCGCAGCGTCTCGACGTAGACGGCGGCCGCCTTGCGGACCAGCCAGTTCGTGGAGAGGCGGGCCACCCCGATCAGGATCCCGAGGATGGTCGCGAGGGCGATGCCGACGGTCGCGACCCGCAAGGTGTTGATCAGGCCGACAATGAGGGCGTCGCGGACCGGCTGGGTGCGGCGGAAGTCGGTGTCGCGGATGTTCACGCCCGCGGTCCGGTCGAGGAAGGTGAAGCTCGTGGAGAGGCCGGAGGCGCGGGCGTTCGTGCGGAAGTTGCCGTACAGGTAGTAGAGGAAGGCGAGCACCGCGACGACGAACGCGACCTGGAAGACCACGCGCAGGACGCGGACGTCGCGCCACAGGGGCGGTCGCGTCTGCGTCCGCAGCGTGGGCGCCTCGCTCCCCACGGTCCCTCCTTGATCGGGGTGGGACTGAGCTTAGGCCGTGCGGGGGGCCGTGGACAGGGCCTCGGCCCCCCTCGCAGCTAGCGGTAGGGCGGTGCGTAGTGCAGACCCGGCGGGTCCGCGGTCCACAGGGCGTTGATGCCGCGATCCAACCCGAGGCCCTCCGAGCCGACGTTGCGCTCGAAGATCTCGCCGTAGTTGCCGACCGCGGAGATGACGTCCGTGGCGTAGGACGGGTCCAGGCCGAGCTCGGGCATGATCACGGCCTCGTCCTCGCCGACGGGCTGGCCGAGGAAGGCCTTGATCGCGTCGTCGTCGCCGCCGGCCATCTCCTCGACGTTGTCCTGGGTGATGCCGAGCTCCTCGGCGGTGATGGTCGCGAAGGTGACCCAGTCGACCGCCTGTGCCCAGGCCACGTCACCGTCGCGCACGGCCGGCCCGAGCGGCTCCTTGCTGAACACCTCGTCGAGGATCGTGAGCGCCTCGGGCCCCTCCGGGAAGTTCGACCGGACGCCTGCGAGCTGGGACCGGTCGGAGGTCCAGCCGTCGCAGCGCCCCTCGACGAACGCGGCCTGCAGCGTGTCGTTGTCCGGGAAGGTGACCGGCTCGTAGTCGATGCCGGCGAAGCGGGTGGCGAGGTTCGCCTCGGTCGTCGTGCCCTGCAGCACGCAGATCGCGGTGCCGGCCATGTCGTCGATGGACTCGAACTCGCCGGTGCGGACCATCATCCCCTGGCCGTCGTAGTACGTGGTGGTGAGGAAGGTCGCGCCCTCGGCCCCGTCGCGGGTCGCGGTCCAGGTGGTGTTGCGGACGAGGACGTCGATCTCGCCCGAGCCCAGGGCCGTGAACCGCTGGTCGGCGGTCAGGGGGCGGAACTCGACGGCCTCGGGGTCGCCGAGGACGCCCGCCGCGATCGCCCGGCAAAAGTCGATGTCGAAGCCGGAGAAGTTGCCCTGTTCGTCGGTGAACCCGAACCCGGGGACGGCGTCGTTCACGCCGCAGATGACGCTACCCCGCTCCTGCACGGCGGCGAGCGTGTCGCCACCCGCCGACGGCGCGCTCGTCCCGGTGTCGGCCGGGGTCGTCTCGCCTTCGGCCGTGGGGGCGTCGGTCGGGGCCCCGAC
>JACCXR010000314.1 GCA_013696915.1 Euzebyaceae bacterium | reverse complement strand
CGTCAAGCATCCTCGTCGGGCAGGTTGGCGACGCTGTCGGGGCTGGTGCGTGTCGCTTCGAGCTGCGGGTGGACGGCGAGCCGGTCGATGAGGTCTTCGGTACCGGCCACGAATGTCCACTCGAAGTCGATCTCGGTGGCGACGAACCACGCCCGGTCGGCAGGCCACCACAAGCCGCTGACGGGCGGTCGCCCGATACGGCGACCGGCACGAGCGCCCCAGGCAGCGGGCCACGCAGCAGGAAGTGCTCACGGCCGGGCGCGTCGATCAGGGCGGCGCCGGGGAAGCGCTGGGGCGGGACGTCGCCCCAGCCGGTGCACACGGCGAAGAAGACGTCATCGGGCGTCGTGGTTGCCGCTTGGAGGAGCTCGACCAACACGCGTGCGGTCTCCACGTCGAGTTGCCCGGCCCCCTGGTGGTGCCCGTACCCCGCGACCTCCAGACCTCCTCGAGGTCCGCGCGTCGCGGCCAGCTCCCGCAGGGTGTGGAAGCCTCCGCAGTCAGCGACCTCACGCCAGCGAACAGGCCGGTCTCCCGGCACGCCGTGCTCCCGCCACGGATGCAGCACCCGCGCGACCGCGGGAAGGCTGCCCGGCACGAACGACCCCACGCTCAGCTCCGAGCCGGCCCAGGCGGCGAGCTCGTTCACGAACCAGTCAGCGGTGCTCCCGTCCCCTTCTGGCGCAAGACGATGGTCCGATGCCGCCAGCTCAAGACGCGCGCGAGGCACCGTGAGCAGCGCGCCATCGGGCATACGGATGGGGTTCCTGCCCTCGCCGTCAGGGCGTGTCAGCGCGGGGGCGCAGCCCAGCCAGAGTGACCGTGACGAGCCGGCGGACCGCAGCCTCGGACGGCAGGCTGCTGGCTGCTGTGAGGGCGTGGAGGCAGTAGCTCGCAAGTTCGTCAGGCGCGACATCATCCCGGAGCCTGCCGGCCTCGGCGACCTCGGTCAGCAGGTCTCGGATCAGGTCGATGAGCTGCTGCTGCGCTCGGGCGACGTGCTCACCTCGATGCAGGAGTGCCGCGAGTTCGGTGCCGTGGTGCTCGCGGTGGTGGCAGATGAGCGCGTACGCCTCGAGCACCGCTTCGAGCCGCTCGCCAGCGTCGCCAGGTTGGTCGCGGAGTTCGGCGAGATGGTCGAGGTGACCGGCGACGTGACGTTGGTGCCAGGCGAACAGGATCGCTTCGACATCTGCGAAGTACTTGTACAGCGTCGCGCGTCCGATGCCGGTGCCCTTGGCGATCTGCGACATCTTCACCGACGTCAGTCCGTGCTCGGTGGCCAGCGCCCAAGTGGTGTCCAGAATCGCTTCGCGTACCGCGTGGCGGTGCGCCTCGATGGTCTCGTTCCACAGCCTCGGCACCGCCGCAGTATACGGGACGACGCTCGATGAGACGCTATGGTTAAGAACCGACAGACTGTCTGGTAAAGTGCCGTGGTCACAAAGATCCGGAGAGCCCACGCCCGGCAGGAGGACACCCTCATGGCTGACCCGACCGCCTACCCCGACCCCGGCGACGACACCGGCGTGGGGTCCGGCCCCGGATCGCCCCCCGGCATGCCACGCTGGGTGAAGGTGTCTGGGATCGTCGTCGGCGCCCTGGTCCTGCTGTTCGTCGTCCTGCAGCTCACCGGCGTCGGTGGTGAGCACGGCCCTGCGATGCACGGACCTGGGGCCCGAGCATCTGAGGGCGACCACGAGGGCGACACGCGGCCGATCGATGGTGCACCCGAGCTCGCCTGCACCGCCGAAGAGCCGGCGTTCGATCCTGATCGCATCGAGTTGCCCGCCGGCATGCCGGTCAACGTGGCGCTGAGCGCAGCCGACATTCTGCACGACCTGGTCGTGGACGAGATCGACTTTCATCTGGCCGCAGACCGCGAGAAGACGGTCACCGGCGGGCCGGTGCTCGACGAGCCCGGCACCCATGGCGGCTACTGCTCGGTCGAGGGGCATCGCGAAGCAGGGATGGAGTTGGAGTTCCTCGTCACAGCGTCCGAGGGTGGCCACACACCGCCGGTTGACCACTGATGACCATGCCACCCGGCCTCCGCAAGTTCGCGCTCACCGCGCACGTCACCCTCTCGGTCGGCTGGATTGGCGCGGCAGCTGCCTATATAGCTCTGGACGTTGCCGCTGCGACCAGCCAGGACGCTGAGACGTTGCGTGCCGCCTATGTCGGGATGGAGATGATCGCCCGCTACGTCATCGTCCCGTTGGCCTTCGCCTCGCTGCTCACCGGCCTGGTCATGTCGGTGGGGACCAAGTGGGGCTTGCTCCGCCACTATTGGGTCCTAATCTCACTCCTGCTGACCATCATCGCCACCGTCGTCCTGCTGGTGGAAACGCAGACCATCAGCCACCTCGCAGACATCGCAGCAGATCCCACTACGTCCAACGACGGTCTCCGCACGCTGGGGACCACACTGGTCCACTCCGTTGGCGGCACGGCGGTGCTGCTCGTGATCCTGGTGCTGAACATGTACAAACCGCGGGGCATGACCCGGTACGGGTGGCGTAAGCAGCACGAGCAGCATCGTAAGCAAAAGGCGCAGCGTGCGGTGGCCATACCGTAAATGCTCGACTCCCCGGCACCCCGCCGACTGCGGTCCTTGCGGCGGATGTCCGCTGGGGGGCTGTTCGGTGAGGTCGGGTTGAGGACGGCGGGCATTCGTTGGTGAGTCGTGAGATGACATCGCCGGGGATGGTGTTACAGGCATGACTTATTGATCAGGGCCGGTGGCGTTCGGGTTGGGGAGCGGCCGCCCGCAACGCAACGATCCGCGTGGTCGAAATCGTCGCCCAATCGCTCGCGGAAAGCCTCAATCACCTCGCCGACGGTCGGGCGCACCTCTACGGAAGTCCGGAAGAAGAGAACTGCCAAGTCGGTGGAGCGTCGTGGGCTCTGCCGGCAGACGGATGCGTCAGGGAGTCACGCGGGC
>JACCXR010000308.1 GCA_013696915.1 Euzebyaceae bacterium | reverse complement strand
TCCAGTCCGAGGGAAGGGGATGCCTCGATCCGCTCGACGAGCCAGTCGCCGAGCTGCCGGACCATGGCCTGGTTGAACGCGGTCACGAGCACGGAGGTGGGATGACGTGGCAGCTCCTTCTCGAGCGTGCGGGCGACGCGCTCGACGAGGACGCGGCTCTTGCCCGACCCGGCCGCGCCGTGCACGTAGGTCAGGCGACCGTCGGGTTCCGCGGCCGCGCGCTGGACCTCGTCGAGGGCGGGGAGCCGGTGCCGCCCGCCACCGAGATCGAAGAGGCTCCACTGCGCGGACCCGACCCGCAGCACTCGCAGGATGGGATCGTGCTCGTCCGCCCACTCGCACGCCCTGCGCAGGACCGGCGAGGCGCGGGCGCGACCGAATACCTCCTGCCGGACCGCGGAGGTTGCCTCCATCGTCCCCTGCCACAGGGAGCCGGCGAGGACAGCTCCCTCCCAGTCGTAGCCCGTCGACATGACCGCCGCGGCGGCCCGGCGCATCACCCTGTCTTTGCCGTGTGACCCGAGCACGAACACCCGGTCGGCCTCCGAACGTGCCACGACCCGGGCGAACGTGTCGGCCAGGCCATCGAGGTGCTGGTCCGACGCGTCGAACAAGAACCCCGCGGTCAGCCAGAGCCTGCCGTCCGACCTGTCGAGCACATCGGCCCAGTTCGCGACCTGGAATTCGGCCTTGACCTCCCCGCTCAACTCGGGCGTCAGCTCCTGCCACAGGGAGCATGCGGCGGCGCACATGAAGGGGCTGGCGTCCACGCCGGACACGTGGACGGTCCGGCTCCGGGCTCCCTCGTCCCGTCGCGCGCGCTCGACGAGCGCAACGGCCCATGCGGTCGCGCCGGTGCCGCAGCCGAGGTCGACGATCGTGAGGTTTCCCTCCTGCTCGCACAGCGCAGGCAGCAGCGCCCTGGCCATGTCCTGCACCCGCCGCCCGTGGTACCACAGCGCGTAAGCGAGCCCGATCGACGGTCGGTCGTAGCAGCAGTCGTGTCCGTCACTGAGATTGAGAAGGTCACCACCGGCCTTGCAGAGCTCGTAGGACGACCAGCGGTGCGTGTCATGGAGCCTGCCGCAGGCTGCGGCGACGGTCCGGTCGAGCTCGGGCGCGAGCGGCAGCAGCGCAAGACGTGCCCGGTCGGCGAGAGCGCCCGCGTCACCCGCGCCGGGAGCGGCCGCGTTAGTCGGGGGCAAAGCCGGCCCGTCCCTCGTCCAGGTGCGGCAGGTGCCGTCGCAACGCGTCGACCGCGCGCTCGTATGCCTCGTGGTCCCACCCCATCTCGTCCACGATCTGCTTCGCCTGGTCCCGCGTGCCGGCGACGAACCGGCCCTTCTCCACGTGGAACGGCTGGACGACGAAGCGGCGGACCCCGGTGTCGCGAAGCGCTCGGGCGAACGCCGCCGGGTCCTCCACGGGCAGCAGCGGCGTCATCGTGACGCACGTCGGCAGGCCGGCGTCCGTGACCTGCCGGATCGCTGACAGCCGCGCCCGCGTCGAAGGACAGTGCGGCTCGAACGCCCGGCGCACCCGCTCGGAGTCCGTGGTCACGGTCATGTTGATGCGGACGTGGGAGAACCGCCGGTACAGGTCGATGTCGCGGGTGACCAGCGGGCTGCGGGTCTGCACGACCAGCCGCGGCTGCTGCGGGATCAAAGCTTCGAGGAGGTCCCGCACGAGACGGAGCTGGCGTTCGACCGGCTGGTAGGGATCCGTGACGCTGCTCATGTAGATGCGCTTGCCGGCGAGCGGCGTGCGCATCCGCCGGAGCATTTCGAGGGCGTTGTCCTTGACCTGCACCCAGTCGCCCCAGGAGTCCTGCAGCGCGCGGTCGCGCACGAAGAAGGCGGCGTAGCAGTAGGTGCACGCGAACGTGCACCCGGAGTAGGGGTTCAGCGTGAAGTCGTAGTCACCGATGAACCCGGACGCGCGCGTGAGGATGCTGCCCGCCCCGCGGTAGGTGACCGACGCGTGACCGACGCGGTCCGGTCGCGTCTCCGCATCGCCGTCGCCGGCGGTGAACAGCGCAAGCTGACGATCAGTCACGTGCCGCCCCAAATCACGCCCGGCCCGCCGCAATCGTAGCCGGGAGGCGGTGCGTGTGTGGCGTCGTGCGTGGCGCCGCCGCCCGACGCCGTCGCGGTCAGGGGGACCGCGCCGCGGGGTCCGCGAAGGTCAGCGTCCCGCCGGACGCCTGCCACTTGCGCAGGACGGCGTGCGGGTCGCCGAGCCACCGCACGAACGGAGCGGCGTAGCTCGGGGGATGGCAGCGCTCACGGCTTCGATCGGCCGGTGGTACCGCCCTTCCCCAAAGTTCGACGACGCCCACCACGGCGTGTCCCAGTTGGACTGCCGATACCCGACGAGCTCGTCCGTGCACGCGGGCGGGCTCACCGACTACGAGGCCGTCGTCGACCGAGCCTGCGACGCGAGCCGAACCAGTTGCGGCAGTGCGAGCGGATCGTGGAGCAACTCGAGCGGCGGGTGACCTTGAGCACCGGGATGCGGGCGCTCGAACCAACGAATCACGCCGGGGCCGGTGAAGACGTGCCGAAGATGGTTCGCGATCAGCGCACGGCGCGGACCCGAGCCTCGTCATCCCCTTCCGGTGCCGTCTGGTCCGCTGGCGCGAGCCACCGTTGCAGCGTGCGGTGCGACACACCGAGCAGCGCAGCAAGTCGCGCCTGCGGGATGGAGAGCGTCTCCCCCAGCCAGCGGACGACCTCCTCCGAGGTCCTCGCCTCCGAGGTCGGCGCTGCATCGAGGATGTCACGCAACGCCTGGCGCATCCGCTCGAACCGAGGCGGACACGCCGCCGCCTCGACTCGGCGTCGTCGTCGCGGAGCCCCTTCAGACAAACTACGGCCCCTGCCAGAAGGGCCTCGCCAAGGTAGGGGTCGACCCCGGCCAGGCCGCTCCGGGGATGGTCGGCTGACAGCAGGACATCGAACCGGTCGACGAGCCGTTCGACCGCCTCTGGGACGTCGCCGCCGGCAGACGCCATGAGCTCGCCCGCTTCGGAAACGGCCGCCAGCCCGCTGCATCCATGAGAACTCGACCCGACTCCGGCGCAGTGGCCGCCTGATGGCGCGCACCTGCTGTCGATCCGCGTCGACCTCGTCGGCGGCGACGGACAGACCTTGTGGCCCCGGCCCGGCCGGACCCTCGCCGCTGCGCGGACGCACACCTTCGCGCAGCTGGCCACGGCCATCGACGACGCGTTCGCCCGGTGGGACCGCGCGCACCTTCACGAGTTCACCCTGGCCGGACGCGAGCGTGTGGGCTGCCGCCGCTGCGGCCGTCGTCAGCCGGGTCCGGTCCGGGATCGACATCGCCTCCGACGCCCTGCTCGCCGCTCTCCCGCCGCCGGGCCCGGCCACCGACACCGACCCGCTGTCCCTGCTCGACACCCTCGCCAGCCGTGGCACCGACTCGATCACCTTGAAGACCACACCGTGACCGACCCTGTTCACCGGACCGGCCGATGCCGACGAATCCCTCGCTGACGGCGGCACCTGGCTGCTTGACCTGATCGCCGCCGTCGACCACCTTCGCCCCGGCTTCCGCCCGGCCTCACCGTCTGGGACGGCCTCGAAGAGGCCATTCGTTGGAGCGTTGCTGGTGTCACGACGACGACACCGTGTGGGACGCCCCGATCCCCTCGCCGCCACCTTGAGCGCTCGGCTCGACGACCTCGGCGCCCGCGTCGCGCTCAAGCTCCGGATCGCTGTCCGCAGGGGGGTCACGGCGATGGCCGACCGATACAACGATGGGCAGCACTGGCCGCACCCTGTTGCCCGCGGCGGGTTCCCACCTCCTGCGCTGCGCGCCCTGGTCGACGACGAGTAACCGCTCGCGTCGAGGGTTCGGGCGGTCAGCCGCGTTTGCGTTCGGTGCCTTTGGGGTGGCCGGGGTGGACGGCTTCGACGATCACGCGTCGTTTCGGTCGCGGCCCGCGGCCGCGTCGTTGCGGCTGACGTCTGCCGCCGCCGGTGGGATCGTCGACGAAGTAGAAGATCCGCCCGCCGGCGGTGGCCTCGTACTGCCACCGGTCGTAGGTCTGCCCTTGGTAGGTGCCGGTCCCGTAGGTGGCCCCCTCAAGGCGTTTCTGTCGTGCCGAGAACTGGGTCGGGTTGGACGCCAGCTGGTCGTAGGCGGCGGCAAGCGCGTTGGGTTCCTGGGCGGCCCAACGGTCCCAGTCGTCGGCCACCCCTTTGTCCGCGGCGACGATCTCCCATTCGTCGGTGCGGGCCGGACGGTGGACCCGTTCCGGGCGGGTCACCCCAGTCAGCTCGCTTTCGGGCGGGTGATCCTCACCGGTGGTCCGGGCCGTTCGACGCCGAGCAGGCCGGCAAGGTTGGGATTGGCGTGCACCTCGGCGCTGGCCCGCCATCCCTCGAGCAGATGGGCGAGCGGCTCGAAGATGTCGACGTCGACGCATGCCGCGGCAGTGGCGGTCAGCGACTCGAACAGCTCGGCTCGTTCGGGGTCGGGCAGGAACCGGCTCCACGGCAACGCCACGGCCAGCGCGGCGCTGACCCGGTCACGGGTGTCGGGGTCGCCGCTGGCGGCCAGCAGCAGGCGGGCGAGGACACCGAGGGTGTCGCGCACCGACGCCTCCCGGGCCCGCAACCCCAAGATCAGGTCGTCGCCGTCCCGGCGGCGCAGCACGACGTCGCGGTGCTCGACCTCGGCCAGCACGGCGCCCGAGTGACGCAGCATGTGGGTGAAGGTGTGTTCGGCGACGTTCACACGGTCAAATATACATCACTTCCTCTGATGTCGGTGCGGACGGCCGATCGCGCGCCACCATCCGAGCGGCGGCGCAACGAGGTGCCGCCCGCCGGGAGCGACCCGGGAGCCGACGGTACGGAACCGTCGCGCCGCGCCGGTGCAGCTGGATCCTCGACGTGCCCAACGGCCAGCCGGCGATTGATCAGGGCGCTTCGTCGCACCGAAGTTCTCACCGAATCAAGGGAGCGCGCATCCATCTCCTTCAGCGCCCGCACCGCCAAGCGAACTTGCGCATCGACGTCCCTGACGACCAGCCGGGCGAGAGCGAGCCCCTCCTCATCGTTCAGGCGCCCGGAGATGGCCGAGGGCAGGAAAGTCCCGTAGCGAACTCCCCCATCGGGGCCGGTAGCCCAAGCCCCCAGTTCCTGCACAAGGTTGCGAGCCACTAAGGACCCGGCCGGTAACCGATCGACACCGCCTCGTCCCCCGCGGCCTCCAACCCGAGATGATCCAGCAGCGTCGCGGGCAAGATCAGCCCGGCATTGGCGACCGCATGATCGTCGTCGAAGGTCACATCGATGCGGAGCGAACCCGTCGTGTGCCTCTTACACACAGGACGCGGGAGGCGCACCGAGTACTCGGCCGGGGGGAGGACCCGCTTGAGTGGGGTGCGGAAACCGTCGCCTACATCGCCGACGAGATGCTGCAGATCGACGCTGAATGGAGCATCCGGGGCTTGCGGGAGGTGGTCTGGCTTCCTCACCACCAGCAGCAGTGGATCAGGGCGTCCGCGCCATTCGAAGACGCAGGCATTGCCATCTCGACCGTGTCGATCGAGACCACCGTGGCCACCGCCTTACCCGGATCTTTGACGGACGAACGCCTGAACGACTTCAACTGCAGGACCGCTCTTGCGACGTTCGTTCGACTCGAGGACGACAGTGTTGTGGTGCACTCGAGCATCCCGGTTCATGAGCAGAACCGCTGGTGGATGCCACGCTGGCTGGCTGACCTGGCAGTGCTCCACCTGGTGGAAGCCGACGATGCCGCCGTGGATGCCGCCCAGGGCAAGCTCCCCGATTGGGAGGCGGCGGCGTATGAGCTGCGTGGACGACCACGCGAGGAACCCGACGAGATCATCTCCGCGATCAATATCCTGCGCCAGCGCAGCGAGGAGTGGCGCGAACTCTACGACGAGCCCATGCTCACCTTCCTTGGTGAGAAACTGGGCGTCGTGCTAGCGGCTGGCCCGACCACTGCCGAGTCGAGCCAAGAGGCCGGGGAGATCGGTCTTACGGGCTCTGAGCCGGAGCTTAGGAGCGTTGTAGGCCCATGGCGGCGGAGCGGCGACATCCATCTGCTGGATTGGCATCCTCGGGATGAATGGCCGCCGCTCGAGGTCGCCGTCGAACTGGACGTGGAGCACATCTTCCTCGGCCCTTCCGTCCGGGTGACGGTGTCAGATACGGCGGCTGCGGAGGTCGACTTCATGGACGTGGCTCGGTGAACAGCGAGCGTGCTCGTTCCCCGGTCGGTCTGTGGATGCCGTTGGTTGCCATCAATGGCCGTCTCGCCGCGACGACGCTCGTGCCGGCCTGCTTCGTAGCGGGAGTCCGCAGTGATGACCGCGTGGCTGGGTGGTTGAGCAACGTGGTGAGCTCGGGTCTGCGTGCGCTGCGGTGGGCGGGAGAGCACCGCTGACGTCACGCGGCGCTACGGATTCGCTAGATGGACCGACGTTGGGTGACAAGTCTGTCCACGACCGGGCTTCTAGGACCAGCGGGCGTTCCAGCCGGTTGGCTTTACGGCCTCCTCATGCGCTCGGTCGTCCCTGCTGCACAGCACGACGGCGCGGTGGTCGGGGAGCCACTCGAAGATCGCAGCTTGGCCGTAGCTGCGGGCCAAATCCATCGCTACGCCGCGGTCGATGTCGAGCAGGGCAAATGAGCGTTCCTCCCAGGGCTCGTTGGGGTCCGCCGAGGAGCCGCTGGCAGGACGCCAGGACAGGCCCGCTTCCTGTATCTCAGCTAGGAGCTGTTCGTTGCGGCGAGCGTTTGCCTCGGGGGGGAGAACGTGGGGGGCCGGATTGTGGGCGGTGATGATGTGGATGCTGCGGCGGCTGGCTGGAAACTCGCCGTCGCGCTCACCGAGCGGTGCAGGTGCGACCTCAATGGTCACAGCTGGCTCCCACTGGATGCGGATCAGCGTTGCTTCGTAGGCGCTGAGGGGCAGATGGGTGCGGTTCAGGGCGCGGACGACTTGCGCTCGTGTGCGGTGGCGGCTCGGATTCCGTGGGGGCAGCTTGGGCGAATCCAAGCGCGAGAGATCCACTTGGACTCGCCCGTCGTCGAGGCGGCGAACCAAGGGGTCCGAGTCGTCGATGCCTGCGCGGTGGGCGGTGGCGAGCGGATCAATCCACATCCCCCCCTCGTCGTCGACGCCCAAGGCGGTCAGCCACACGTAGTGGTCGCGGCCGATCGGTATGGAGGCGACCCGTGGTAAGGCGCCCTCGTCGCGCCGCAGCAGGGCGGCGGCGATGTCCAGCAGTCGAGTGAGTTCGAACTCTTCATCGGAGGCACGCGCAGTATCGCGGAGATAGGCCAAAGTCACCTCGAGCAGCCTGCTGACGCGTTCGGGTGGTTGCTCGACCTCGAAAAGTTGATCCAGGATTTTCAACGTCTCCTGCGGCCGATCGTCACCTGTCGCCCGCACCAGGTGGCGGGCCACGCGTTCCACAGCCTCGATCAGGTCGGGCCCGCCGCGCTCAACGAGCGGCTCGACTGCGATCTGCAGCCTTGTCAGCCACGGGGGCAGGCCAGGGAGGTGTTCGTCGGCCGACATCGGTTCGACGGTCTCTGCGGCAATTTCACGCCGTCCCATTGATGCGGGTCGACGCAGCATGGGTGCGCTTGGCTGGTTGGACGGAGCAAAGGCGTCATCGGCTGCTGCTCCATGGTCCCCAAGCCCCTGCTGCTCGGCCATCTCGATGAGGTCGCGTCGGGTCACGCTGACGGCATCGGCGATGCGCGCCAGAACCTTCGGGCTAGGGAAGCGCTGCCCCTGCTCCAACTTAGCCAGGTAGGACTCGCTCACCTGGCTGCGCTCGGCGAGCTCCTCGCGGGACAACCCAGCCTGCAGACGCAACCGGCGCAACGCGGCGGAGAAGCCCTCACGCATCGGGTCTTGTGCCTGCTCTTCCTGTGTATCCATGAGCACAGTGTAGGCACAGGGGCTGATCTAGCTCCGCAGTCAGGTGGATGCCGGCCATCGGCCGCCTTCGACTCCTTGAGTGTCGCTTCAGGGCGTGGTGTGTGCCGACTTAGTGGCTATACTGTGTCCATACAGGGTGCATGCAAGGGGTTGAACGGCAGCACGCGTCCGGCGACTCCTGCACCCAACACGGACCCAGAAGGAGTGCGAGATGGAGTTAGGGAACCCGACGGTGCGAACCCTCCGAGCGGCGATTACAGAAGAGGACGCGGTCCAGACCGATATTGGTCCGATCGCTGAGGCGGCCATCGAGGCGCCGGCTGGGGGTGCGCGATGAGCGCCCTTCCGTCGCCTGCCCCGCTGCGAAAGGCGGTGAAGCTTGCTCGCTTGGGCATCGACCTGTCGGCACGGTCCGGTCTGTTCTTCCCGTGGATCGACACGCTGCCCTACGCCGCCGAGGGGTACGCCGAGTGCGCCGAGGGCGGCGACCACCAGGCGCCGGCCACTGACTGCACCTGCGGCTTCTACGCCGCCTACGACGCCGACGGGCTCATGACGCTGCTGCAGCCTGACCACGCCGCCCTGGCCGGTGCGGCCCTGCTCACCGTCGAGCTCGGCGGCGTTGAGATCGCCGGACCGCAAGCGGTCCGTGCCGAGCAGCAGCGAGTGCTCGGCGCTCAGATCATGCCGCTGTGCCCCCTGTGCGACGGCCCCCAGCGCTCGACCGAGCTGCCCGGCCTGTACGCATGGCGCACCGGCGGCTCCGACACCCACCGGTGGGTCGTGCCGTTGTGCGAGAGCCATGCCGCCCTCAGCCGCGACATCCACCGCCTGTCGCTGGGTGACGTCGCCGGCATGGTCGGCACCGAGGTCACCTGGGCCCCGCGCGAACTGGTGGAGTTGTTCTGCGACTGGCGCGACGTCCAGCTAGCTGCTGGACAGGCCCGCGGGCCGCTCGCCAGTGATCGCACGCTCGGGCAGCTACGCATGGGGCAGGTGGGGTTCACGACCACCGACGCGTTGCGTGTGCACGACGGACGGCTGCGCGTAGACCTCGGAGCACCCGCTCTCCAGCGCGAGCAGGGAGGCGCCTACGTGCCGATCCTGCGCCGTGTCGATCTGGCCCTTGAGCTCGTGCTCACCTCGGGCAACGTCGAAGCCATCGAGGATGCGATCTTCCAGCACCGCGAACTGCCACCGGCAGCACGCCTCAAGCCGTTGGCGTACGCAACGGGCCTGCGCCACGCCGCCCGCCTGACCCGAGTCATCCGATGAGCGCCCCGCGGCCCAGTAGTTACGTCACGCCTCCCAGACTCGACGTGGTGTCCTTCGACACCATAGTCGAGGAGAGGGGACCCGCCCGTGGCTCCGCAGCGCTCCGGCGACGCGTCGCCACCATTCATCCCGGCCTGGGATCCGCTGCGGGCACCCTCATCGACCTCGGACTCGGTGAGGCAAAGGTCACAGTCCTGCCGAGTCATATAGGGAGGGGTTAGCAGGCATGTCGGACGGCGACGGCTGGTTCGACGGGTTCGACCCGCTCTCCGCGCTCCTGATCGGCTTCCTGCTAGCCGACCAACGCGACACCACGGTAGGCCATCACCATCGCGACTACTGGTCTGATGGGCCTATGCGCACTGTCCCCCCC
>JACCXR010000301.1 GCA_013696915.1 Euzebyaceae bacterium | reverse complement strand
CCCGCAACCTCGACCAACGCCAGTACCAGCGCTACAAGCCCTGGTTCGACAACGCCCGCCGTCTCCGCGACCTGCTCACCGAGCTCGAAGCCCTCTCCCTACGCACCGCTGAGGACGCCGAGGGCTGGGAACCCAAGACCTGACCTCAAGAAGAAAACCCCGGCCGCCGCCCCCTCCACCGGGATTTTGCGACAGCCTGCGGCGGGACCGAAACCGCGGCAACCCCGGCGTCTGCCCGGCAGCGCAGCGCCGCAGGAACGCGCCGTAGGCCTCATCCAGGCGCCGCAGCGCGCCCCGCAGCGGCTGCACGCCCCAGACGAACACGTCGTCGCGCACGCCCCGCAGTTCGGTGAGCTGGCCGAACTGCTCGAACAGGCTCACACTCACCCCGGCGGACCGCCAGGCGTCGCGGCGTTCGGCCAGCCCGGCGTTGTACACCTCGCAGCACACCCCCAACAGCCCGTGCAGCGCGTCGGCCTGCGCCGCGGGGGGGTGGCACGCGAACGTGGTCTTGCGCCGCAACGTCTCAGCGGTGCCGTCCACGACCAGACGGCCCGGCCCGTACCGGGGCGCGGAGGACCTCGCAGCGATCAACATCACCACCATCATGACCGCAGGGTGCGACAACGACGGTGAGGCCCGCCGCACCGATGCCCGGCCAGACGCCCAACTCCACAGGTTCTTTTCACGTAGGCGCTAACTAGCCCGGCCCTGCGGCCCGCTCGGGAGGCGCTAACTAGCCCGGCCCTGCGGCCCGCTCGGGAGGCGGTGACTCCCGGCCCTGCGGCCCGCTCGGGAGGCGGTGACTCCCGGCCCTGCGGCCCGCTCGGGAGGCGGTGACTCCCGGCGACCGGGCTCTCCCGGCGCGGCGCTACGCTCCGGGGAATGCGGACCCGGGTGGAAGAACAGCTGCGCGTCCTGCTCGACGGGGTGGAACAGGTGCTGCCGCGCGACGACCTCGTCAGCCGTCTGACGGCCGTCGCGAACGGCGAGCGGCCCCCCCTGCGCGCCAAGCTCGGCTTCGACCCGACGGCCCCCGACATCCATCTCGGGCACAGCGTCGTGCTGCGCAAGCTGCGGGAGTTCCAGCGCTTCGGCCACACCGCCGTGCTGGTCATCGGCGGCTTCACCGCGCAGGTCGGCGACCCGTCCGGGCGGACGGCGACCCGACCCCGCCTGAGGCCCGACGAGGTCGCGCACAACGCGGCCACCTACCTCGGTCAGGCCGGCAAGATCCTCCTGCCCGAACCCCTGGAGGTCGTGAACAACGCCGACTGGCTCGCCCCGCTGACCATGACCGACGTGCTCGGCCTCACGTCCCGGATGACGGTCGCACGGATGCTCGAGCGGTCGGATTTCGCCGCCCGGTACCGCACAGGCAAGCCGATCGCGCTGTCCGAGTTCCTCTACCCGCTGCTGCAGGGACAGGACTCGGTCGCCGTGCGCGCCGACGTGGAGCTCGGCGGCACGGACCAGACCTTCAACCTCCTCGTGGGCCGGGATCTCCAGGAGGCGGCGGGTCAGGAGCCGCAGTGCATCCTGACGGTGCCGCTGCTCGAGGGCACCGACGGGGCGGCGAAGATGTCGAAGACCGCCGGGAACGCCATCGGGGTCGACGAGCCTGCCGCCGAGATGTTCGGCAAGCTCATGAGCGTCCCCGACCCGCTCATGGCGCGGTACTTCCGCCTCGTGACCGACCTGCACCCCGACGAGGTCGACCGGATCGAGGAGGGCCTCGCGGACGGGGCGCTCCACCCCGGCGAGACGAAGCGCCGGCTGGGACGCGAGGTCGTGACGCTCTACCATTCCGCGGCCGCGGCCGCCGCGGCCGAGGCGCGTTTCGACACCCAGTTCAGGGAGCGGGGCGTCCCCGAGGACATCGCCGAGTTCACCCTGGGCCCTGCGGAGGACTGGTTCTTGCCGGCGCTGCTGGTTGCGGCGGGACTGTCCGCGAGCGGCTCCGAGGCCCGACGGCAGGTGACCGCCGGCGCCGTCCGCCTCGACGGGGCCGCGCTCACCGAGCCCACCGTCACGCTTCGGACCTCCGACCTGAGCGGGAAGGTGCTGCAGGTGGGTCGCCGGCGATTCGCACGCCTCGTGGCGTCCGGGACGCAGCCGACGGTTGACACCCCGGCGGTCCCGACCTACACTTTCCCGTCCGGGCACGAAGCGGTGCCCGGGGAATGACCTTGACAACCCGACCGGGACGGGCGCGCCGCGCGTGCGCCCTGACCACACTCGGCTGAGTCCGGATCGCGCTTCCGCCCGGTTGACGGGAACAGGTGCATCCGATACTCTTCCGGCCTGCCGCGCGCCGAGCCCACCCGGGTCGCCGCGGATCGAGGGCCCACAGGCCATCCGAACCGACGGCGAGGCCGAGAGGTCTCGCGAGCGACGGAGTCTGAAAGCCGATCTCGTGCCCGACAGGCGCTCGTGCCTGCTCGGACGACGAGACCGGAACTCGGACGCAGCGCACCCGCACCTTGAAAACTGCACAGTGTGCCAAAAGCCAGTGCACATGCACCCCGCCTTTGGGATCGGACGTGAGTCCGTGAAACAAGGTGGCGTATGAAACTGGTTCCGGACAGCTTTACCAGCTGTTCTCGAACCGGATCGTTTTCACCGTGGCCAGGCGGTCACCCGTCCTTTGCGGGCCCGCGCACGGTGGACTCTTCATCCACGGATCAACGGCGACAGCTTCGCCGCTACGGCGGCGGGGCCGGCCCCGACACCTCGGTGACGGGACCTGCCCGCAGATCTCTAATGGAGAGTTTGATCCTGGCTCAGGACGAACGCTGGCGGCGCGCCTAACACATGCAAGTCGAGGGAGAACCGGACCTTCGGGTCCGGGGAGACCGGCGAACGGGTGAGTAACACGTGAGGAACCTGCCCTGTAGACCGGAATAACCACGGGAAACTGTGGCTAATGCCGGATGATCTCGAGTGCCCACATGGACGCTCGAGGAAATGGTCAGCCGCTACAGGATGGCCTCGCGGCCTATCAGCTTGTTGGTGGGGTAACGGCCCACCAAGGCGACGACGGGTAGCTGGCGTGAGAGCGCGACCAGCCACACTGGGACTGAGACACGGCCCAGACTCCTACGGGAGGCAGCAGTGGGGAATCTTGC
>JACCXR010000265.1 GCA_013696915.1 Euzebyaceae bacterium | reverse complement strand
GCTCACGAGCGCGGCGCCGTCGGCGGCTCCTGCACCGGTCTCCGTCGCGGCCGGGTCGCCCGCTGCACCGGTTTCCGTCGCGGCCGGGTCGCCCGCCGCGCCGGCGTTCGCCGCCGGCTCCGCCTGCGCGCCGTCATCGTCGTGGGCATCCTCGGCCTCGTCGCCGTGGCCGCCGCTCGCGGCGGTCAGGACGATCCCCGGCGCCGGCTGATCGGGCTCCGCGCCGCCCTCCTCAGGGATCTGGATCCAGCGCGTCTCACCGTCCTCACACTGCTGCACGACGGGGAAGTACAGCGTCTCACCCGGGTCACCCTCCGGCAGCTTCATGCTGAGTCCGAAGCGGGTCAGACGGTCGTCGGGCAGCGGCCCGCCGGTCCAGCTAACCTCGACGACGCCCTCGGTGATCTCCTCGCCGTGGAGCTCCACCGGCTCGTCGTAGGGGCCGGTCTCCGTCTCGATCCCCCAGCCGGGCTCCACCTCCGGCTTCACCGACTCGACGCCCGGCGGGATCTGGACGGAGAGGGCGGTCGTGGGGGAGCCGTCGCACCCGTGCCCGACGCTGAACTCGGTGTAGAAGTAGCTGCCCGAGGGGGCCTGTCCCGGGTTCGCGGTGACGTGCGCGGTTGCCGGAGCGGCCAGGAGTGCCAGGCACACGATCGCGGAGAGCGCCACGGTGGACAGCCGTGCGCGGGAGCATCTCGACATGGAGCGGGCTCTCGGAGAGGGGTCGTCGCCAGAAGGGTGCGCGGCAGCCGCCGGGGAGTTCCCGGCTGATCAGGGGTTGACGTCGAGGCCGAAGCTGGCGGCCGCGTCGGAGAAGCGGTCCACCGGCGCGCTGACCTCGACGGTCCAGCGTCCCGGGATCGCCAGCTCCGGTCCGGCGAAGGTCCAGTGACCGGGTCCGGCGACCGAGGGCTCCCGCTCGATCGGGGCGATGCCGAGGGCGGGCTGGGACAGCTGCACCGTCAGGTCGCCTGCGACATCGACGGGCTGTCCCGTCGGCGAGAGCAGGTAGAGGTGGAACTCGTTGACCCCCGCCCGGTTGGGGTCGACGGTCACGTTGAGCATGTCCTCGCCCATCGGCACGGTCGTCGAGAAGATGCCGGTGACGCCCGCGGCGGTGCGCGCGGGGACGAGGTTCACGAGCACCGCGGTCACGAGCAGGACCGCACCGATCGCCACGATCTCGGTCCGCACGGTCGACCGCAGCGTCCCCCAGGCGGCCGAGGGCGCGTCCGGCCCGCCGGTGACGCCGCGACCGCTGCCGGCGATCGCCGGGACCAGGCGACTCCGGTTGTAGCCGGCGACCGCCAGGATCGCGCCGACCAGCGCCACCTTGACGAGCAGCGTCCACCCGTAGGCGCTGCTGGTGAGCGCCCGCACCGCCCGGACCTGCGTCCAGGCGAGCGCGCCGCCGGCGACGCTGACCGCGACGACGGCGAGCGTCGCCATCGCCGAGAACCGGGCGACGAGCCGGCCGCCGCCCACGGCGTCGTCGGACAGCTTGCGCCTGCGGAGCGCGAGCAGGAGCAGGATGAGACCGCCGAACCAGGCGCCCGCGGCAAGGGTGTGGGCCAGGTTCGCCCCGACGGCGACCCAGCGCGGCTCGGTCGTCGCCGTGTGACCGGTGAGCACGAACGAGCCCAGCGCCAGGAACGCCCCGACCAGTCCGGTGATCGTGGCCCACGGCCGCCACAGCCCGGCCGCCGCGACCACGAGCAGCGCCAGCCCGGCGAGCCGCACCGCCGCGGAGGCGCCGTACGTCGAGCCGGCCACCTCGCCGAAGACCTGCGGGTTCAGGAAGCTCCCCGCCCCCAGGCCCGTCACGAGGGCTCCCTGGACGCCGACGCCGAGGAGCGTGGTCACGGCACCGACGACCGACGCCACCGTGACGACCCGCACCAGGCGCGCGCGCTCGTCCTTGCGGCGGTCGTGGACGAGGACGAGGAACGCGAGGCCGCCGCCGGCGAGCAGCACCGCGGCGTACAGCAGCCACCGCAGCGCGGCAGCGGCGGCCTGCAGGCCGGTGTCGTCGCCGCCGGCGAGGAGTTGGGCGATGAACGTGCCGTCCGCGGTCCCCTCGCTGCCGACGCTGAAGACGAACGCGCCGTTCACGGGGTGGCCGTCGCCCGACGCCACCCGCCAGGTCACGACGTGCGTGCCCTCGCCGGCGTCGCGGGCCAGCGGCACCCGCAGGACGGTGCCGTCCTCTCCGCCGCGCACCTCGCCCCGGTCGACGCGCGCCTCGTCGGAGTTGTAGACCCGCACCGCGCCGAGCGCCGCGACCACCGGCTCGTTGAAGTCCAGCGTCACCTCCGACGGTGGCGCGTCCAGGACCGCCCCGTCCGCCGGCGTGGCGGACTGCAGCATCGCGTGGGCGGAGGCGGGCACGGTGGTCAGCGCGACGAGGGCGCCGACCGCGGCGCCGAGCGCCAGGAACCGTAGGACGGTCACGCCGGCAGTTCAGGCCGGCGCGGCGCGTCACAGGTGGGGTCGAGGAGCAGCAGCAGGCCGCGGTCGGCCGACACCCACGCCCGCGCGCGGACGCAGACACCGGAGACGTCATCGGACCTCATCGGCGTGCTCCCTTCCTTGGTCGTGGAGGGCGGCGATCGGGCGCTCCCGCACGATCAGCTGTCACCGTAGACCGGGATCGCCGCCCCGGACACCGGCCACGACTCGGCGCTGCCCAGCCACGCGACCACCTTCGCGATCCCCCTGGCGGGCACCCAGCGGTCGTGGTCGGCGTCCGGCATGGACGCGCGGTTCTCCGGGGTGTCGATCACCTTCGGCACGACGGCGTTCGCGGTGCGTCCCGTGCCGCGCAGCTCCTCGGCGAGGGTGGCGACGAGGCTGTGGACGCCGGCCTTGGCGGCGGAGTAGGCGGCCTGGCCGCCGGCCGGCACGCTCACCGTCCGGGAGCCGACCAGCACGACCCTCCCCCCGGCTGGGCCCATGTGCCGCAGGCCCTCGCCAGCCACCACCGCCGCGGTGCGGAGGTTCAGCAGCATCATCCGGTCGAAGAGCGCCAGGTCGTGGAGGTCCGCCACCGGCGTGCCGCCGGCCCACCCGCCGACCGTCGAGCACGCCAGCCAGAGCGGTCCCCAGTCGGCGCGCAGCACGTCGAGCAGCGCGGCGACCTGGTCGCCGTCGGCGACGTCGCACTCGGACAGGCGCAGCCGTCCCTCCCGCAGGGCGTCGGCGTGACGGTCCCGAAGGCGGTCGGCCTCGCTCGGTGAGCGCCAGGGCACGCAGACCCGCTCGCCGCGGTCGAGCAGCACGCCGACCACGGCGCCACCCAGCACGCCGCCGCCGCCGGCGACCAACGCGGTGCGCGGGCGTTCGTGGTCGTACTCGGTCGGCGGCACGGCGGCTCCTGTGGGCGGGGTGCCAGCCTATTGAGCCGTCGGGGCGCGGGCCGGGCCACCGCCGGGCGCGTCGCGGCGCGTCAGCTCGACGGCGATCCGTGCCGCCAGCCGGGCGTTGGCCAGCACGAGGCGGACGTTGACGTCGACGGTGGCCCCGCCGGTCGCCCGGTGGAGGTGGTCGAGCAGGAAGGGCGTGGCGTGCTGGCCGCCGATCCCCGCGGCGGCGAGCGCGTCGAGGGCGCCGGCCAGGCTGCGCTCGTGCAGCTCGGGGTCGAGCTGGGCGTCCGCGGGCAGCGGGTGGGCGACGACCAGCCCCCGTCCGCCGAGCGCGTGGTGGGCCAGGATGACGGCGGCCGCCTCGGCGGCCGTCCCCACCGACCAGTCGAGGTCGTGACCGCCGTCGCGGACGTAGAAGCCCGGGAAGCGGTCGGTGCCGTAGCCGACCACGGGGACGGCCAGGGTCTCCAGGCGCTCCATCGTCGCGGCGACGTCGAGGATCGACTTCACGCCGGCGCACACCACCGCGATGCGGGTCCGGGCCAGCGCCACCAGATCCGCGGACTCGTCCCAGGTCTCCCGGGCGCCGCGGTGGACGCCGCCGAGCCCGCCGGTGGCGAAGATGACCACGCCGGCGAACGCGGCGAGGTGCGCGGTGCTCGCCACGGTCGTGGCGCCGTCGCAGCCGAGGGCGGCGGCGGGGCCCAGGTCGCGGACGCCGAGCTTGCGGACGTCGCGCGTTGCCAGCCGCTCCAGGGCGGCATCGTCGAGGCCGACGGTCGCCCGGCCGCCGACCACGCCGACCGTGGCCGGGACCGCGCCCTCCGCGCGCACGGCCGCCTCGATCTCGCGGGCGACGTCGAGGTTGCCGGGCCGCGGCAGCCCGTGGGCAACGAGGGTGCTCTCCAGCGCCACGACGGGACGCCTGGCCGCCACCGCGGCCATGACCTCCTCGGCGACGTCGACCGGTCCGGACACCGGCGCCAGCCTAGTCAGGACTGTCCCGGCTGACTCAAGGAGCCACCGGCGGACTGCCTTCCGGCCTCGAATGGTCCTGAAGCCACTTCGTGATCTCGGGCACGTCTCGGCCGCCCGCCGCCACGCCCATCACCAACTCGAACGCTGCTTCCTCGTCGGCTTCCACCATCCAGCCGTTCAGGAACAGGAAGACGTTGGCCGCAAGCCAGGCGGCGCGCTTGTTGCCGTCGACGAAGGGGTGCAGGTGCGCGATCCCGTGCAGCAGCGCTGCGGCCTTCTCGTGGGCGCCGGCGAACACCTCCACGTCACCGAACCCGCTGGCCGGGCGCGCCGCAGCCATCTCCAGCAAGCCCCAGTCGCGGATCCCCGGCCCCGCCTCGGGGTGGATCTCCACGAGATCGTCGGCGTTCAGGTACTCGACCACGTCGGGCTACCACCGGTGCCGGCGGAGGCGGAGGCGGACGCGGTCAGGCGTCGGCAAGCCGTTCCAGCAGGGACGTGTCGCGCTGGCGGAAGAACTCCGCGGCTTCCCGGACGCGCGTGCGGTGCGCCTCCCGCTCGAACTTCTCGTCCAGCGCCTGCTTCAAGATCGTTGCCTTGGGCGCGTGATGCGCTGTGGCGAGCGCTTGCAGTCGAGACTCCTGCTCTGCCGTCAGCCGGATGGTCATGGCCATGAGGCCCTCCCCAGTTAGGTGATACCGCGATGATACCGGATGCGGTCGGGCCGCTCAGAAGGCCGACCGCCACTGCTCGGGCAGGCGGGACGAGTCGACGTGCCAGCGCGACGTGCGGTACGCGAGAGCGAGATAGGCGGCGCAGAGCCCGCCGTCCTCCGTTCGGACCTCCAGTCGGTACGACGCGGTCCGGTGCGAGCGGCTCACCTCGGCCGCGTCGGCGACCAGGGACGCGCCGAGAGGCGCGGGGGCGGAGTAGTGGCAGGTGGTCTCGAGCGCCACGGCCCGGCGTCCGTAGGCGTTGCAGGCCACCTCGAAGGCGGCGTCGGCGAGCGCGAAGAGCACGCCGCCGTGGACGCTGCCCGCGAGGTTCGCGTGGGTGTCGACGGTCTCCAGCCGCGTCCGGGCCCAGCCGGGACCCCAGTCGAGAAGCGTCACGCCGAGCAGGGCGAGCAGCGGCGTGGTCCGGAACAGCGCATCGAGCTCGTCGTGCACCGCGGCCAGCTCAGCCGGCCAGCGCGGCCGGTCCGCCGGCGGTCCGTTGTCGGTCACACCCGGCGGTGCGGGTCAGGCACGGCCGTCCTCCGAGGAGCGGGACGGGCCGGCCACGCGCCACCACAGGAGCCGCCAGAGCACAGCGGACACGGCCGCCACGGCCAGCGCCGCGACGGCGCTCGCGCCGGCGGACTCCCCCCCGGCGAAGGCCGCGACCCCGTTGACCCCGCCCAGCAGGGTCCCCACCGCGGCGCTGAACTGCCACGGGCTGTGCACCATCCACCGGCCGAGGCGTTCCCGCAGCGCGTCCACGGCGCCAGGCTAGGTCACGATCACGCAAGAAGCGACGCAAACCCGCCAGCGGACGCCATGGGCGGCCGCGGTCCGGGCCAACGGTGGACCACCCCTCAGCGGTGGTCTGTGCCGCATCCGGCAGAATCCACCGCCGAGGCTCGCAGCCGAGGCTGACCCCGCTGCTCGCGCCGAGCGCGCCCCCAATCGGCCCGCGTGCGCAACGGAGCGCGAGCGCCGCCCGCCGCGCTCACTCGTCGCGGAGCACCCCGATGACCTCCCACTGGTCGTCGATCGGGGCGAGGACCACCCGGATCGGCACCGGGCCCGTGATCGGCACGACCCGCGCCCAGCCGAAGACCTCCGGCCCGAAGGCGCTCACGAAGGCCGAGGACTCCTCGCCCTCCCGCAGGTCGGCGACGCCCCCCGCCCCGACGTCGCCCTCGCTGCCGCACAGCTCCAACGCGAGGACGGGCAGGCCGTAGAGGGGACCGTCGTGGGCCGGTTGCGGGTCCTCGCACGCCTGCTGGGCGCGGGCCCACTCGGCGGCGGCAGCCGGCGCATCCTCCGCGGAGGGGTACCGGGGCCGCAGGACGCTCTCGGTGAACTCGACGCGCCAGCCGTCGCCCTCCTCGGTGGTCACCCAGATGCCTTCCGCCCGGGCGGGCACCAGTCCGGTGAACTCGTTCAGGCCCGAGTCCAGCTGCAGTTCGGTGACGGTCTCGACGCGGCCTTCCCGCTCTCGGACCTCGACGATCTCGTAGCCCTCGATCGGCGGGAAGTTCGCATGCTCGTTGACCCACTGAGCCGGCGGTCCGAGCTCTTCCTGGTCGTCGGCGGTGAGGTAGCTCCACGACGCGTCGAAGTCGCGCTCGATCTCGGCGTCGAGGAACCCCTCGACGGCCGCGCGGGCGTCGGCGGCGACCGCCTCGGGAACGGGCGTCGTCTCCTCGGTGGCCGTCGTGGTGGGGTCGGGCTCGTCGGTCCGGGCATCGCCGACGTCCAGCCCGTCCGGCTCGTCACCGCCGCCGGCGGACGTCCGTGCGATGAGATACCCGCCGCCGAGTCCGAGGGCGAGCACCCCCAACAGCGCGACCACGCCCAACCAGCGGCTGGAGATACCGGAACGTGCCATGGGAGTCCTCCTGGACGGGCGTTTGCGGGGGCGGGCGGACCGCGGGCCCCGGAGATTGTCCCAGGCGCTTGTCCCGCGGACGCCCCGCGGGAAAACCGACCCATCCGGCGAGCGCCGCGGCGCCGAACCACTCGCGGTAGGTTCGGTGCTACCGCCCGGCAAGTTTGGTGCTCGATGCGCGGGGGGTTGGCACCACCGTGTCACCCAGGGGGCACGAGCCGGGATCGCCGGTCTCGTGGGTCTGCTGGGGCACCTCATCCCGAATAGGAGGCCCGCATGACCGAGGCACTCCGGCCCCTGAGAGGGTCGGCGCGTCTGATCGCACTCGCATCAGCGCTCTCGGCGTCTGTCGCGCTCTCGCCGCTCGCCGGCATCGCGTCCGCAGACACCACCCACAGGCTCGAGGCGGCGGACAACGTCGAAGCCGCCCTCGCCTGGAGCCAATTCACCTTCGCGGACGGCAGCGCCCCCACGGCGCTCCTCGCCCGCGACGACCTGTTCGCCGACTCCCTTTCGTCGGGCTCCGCCCAGGGACGGCTGAACGCCCCGTTGCTGTTGACCGCCAGCAGCGCCCTCGACCCCCGCGCCGCCGCGGAACTGACGCGTCTCGGCACTCGCACCGTCCACATCCTCGGTGGCGAGGACGCGGTCTCCGCGACCGTCCAGACGACGCTCGAGACGGCCGGCTTCACCGTCAACCGCGTGTCCGGCCCGACCCGCATCGAGACGGCGATCGCCGTCGCGAACACCGTCTTTCCCGTCACGACCCAGGTCGTCGTCGCCCGCGCGTACGCCGGCAACGACCCGACCCAGGCCTTCGCCGACTCGCTCGTCACGGGGGCCTTCACCGCCTCGACGAACATGCCGGTGCTCTTCACCGAGTCGGGGCGCTTGACCGAGACGACCCGCGAGTACCTCACCGGCTCCGCCGTTGAGTTCGTGAACGTGGCCGGCGGCACCGAGGCCGTCAGCGCCGGCGTGGTCGCCGAGATCGAGGCCATCCTCGAGGCGAAGGACGCCGAGGGCGGCGTCACCCGCCTGGCCGGACCGAACCGCTTCGCCACCGCGGTCCGGATGAACGTCGGGGCCAGCTTCTCCTCAGCCGGGGACGGCGACCGCGTGCTGCTCATCGAGGGTCAGAGCGACGACGCATGGGCGTCCGGCTTCTCCGCGGCCGTCCAGGCTGCGGGCGAAGGAGCCCCGCTCGTGCTGGCCAACGGCGACAACCTGCCGCCGGAGACCGCCGAGTTCCTCGACGACGCCGATGGGCGCATCGCGCTCGTCTGCGGCCCCTTCACGACCGACGGCGCGTGTGACGCGGCGTCCGACGTGGTGGGCAACGAATGAGCCTGCACGACCCCCGCACCCGCACGCACGGCCCGCATGCCCCGACTGGGAGGAACTCCATGACCATCGCCCGTCCGCACACCGCGCGTGTGCTGCTCGCCTCGGGGCTGGCCGCAGCGCTGCTGCTGTCGCTCCTGGTGACGGCAGACGCCTCGAGCCACCGTGAAGCTCCGCTGATCACCGAAGACCCGGTCGCCGACAACACGGACGTCTACGCGTTCGTGAGCCCCGACGACCCCGACACGGTGACGCTGATCTCGAACTGGATCCCGTTCGAGAACCCCGCCGGGGGCCCGAACTTCTACAACTTCGGCGAGGACGTCCTCTACGAGATCAACATCGACAACGACGGCGACGCGGTCGACGACGTGAAGTTCGAGTTCAGATTCACGACCAACGTCCGCAACCCCGACACGTTCCTCTACGCCACCGGGCCGATCGAGTCCCTGGACGACGAGAACTTCAACCTGCACCAGACCTACACCGTCGCGGTCGTCAAGGACGGTCAGCGCACGGTCCTCGGCACCGACCTCCCGGTCCCGCCGAACAACGTCGGCCCGCGGTCGACGCCGGACTACCCGGCCCTCGCCGAGGCCGCCATCATGGAGCTGCCGGAGAGCATCACCGTCTTCGCCGGCCAGCGCGATGAGGCGTTCGCGGTCGACCTCGGCTCCATCTTCGACCTCGGCGGGCTCCGCCCGTTCAACGAGGCGCACGTGATCCCGCTCCCCGTGGCCGACGGCGTCAACACGACCGACGGCTTCAACGTCCACTCGATCGCGCTGAAGGTGCCCACCAGCTACCTCGTCGAGAGCGAGGACGAGCCGATCATCGGCGTCTACTCCACGACGTACCGCCGCAAGGTGCGCGTGTTCGCCGGCAACAACGGCGCCATGCCGATGGCCACGGGCCCGTTCATCCAGGTCTCGCGGCTGGGCAACCCGCTCGTGAACGAGGTCGTCATTCCGCTCGGCCTCAAGGACGCGTTCAACTCCCTGGCCCCGCGCGACGACGTCGCCACCCTCTCCACCGAGGACGGCAGCATCCCGCTGGTCCAGGACCCGGAGCTCGCCCAGCTGCTCCCCGTGCTCTATCCCGGCGTGGAGGTCCCCCCGACGCCGCGCGACGACCTCGTCGCGATCTTCCTCACGGGCATCGCCTTCCCGGAGGGCTTCAACGGCTGCTCCGGTGACGCCTGCAACCTCAACAACAACACGACCTTCGGCGACACCGGCGGCGGCCAGCCGTCCGAGATGCTGCGGCTCAACACCGCGGTCCCGCCGACCGGGACCGACCCGAACGAGCAGAATCCCCTCGGGCTGCTCGGCGGCGAGGCCGACGGCCATCCCAACGGCCGTCGACTGAACGACGACGTGGTCGACATCGCGCTCCGCGCGGTCGCCGGCGCCACGCCGTTCACCCCGGAGTTCGACGTCGCACCGAACAACCAGCTCGCCGACGGCGCGCGGGGCAACGACCTGCCGTACCTGACGAGCTTCCCGTACATCCCGCACCCGCACTCGGGCTACGACGTCCCGAGCGGCGAGTAGGGCAGCCCCACCCCCATGGCAACGCTGATGGGAAGGCCGACGACGGACCCGGGCGCTGACCCGGGTCCGTCGCACGGCTCCGAGCAGGGGGCGGCCAGCCGCCCCCCGCTCGGGTTCCGCCGGCTGCTCACGGCGGCCGTCGTCCTGCTGATCGCGGGACTGGCACTCGGACGATTCGTGCTCTTCGACGCGGCCCCCGCCGCCGCACCCCCGCCTCCGCCCGCGCAGACGACCGCCGACGTCGTCGCCCAGCTGGAGCGCCAGATCGAGCAGAACCCTCAGGACCTCAGCGCACTCCAGGCGCTCGGCGCGGCCTACTCCCGCCAGGCCGGCGAGACGGGCGACCCGGCCCGCTACCAGCTGGCCGAGACGGCCTTCGAGCGCGCCGAGGCGCTCGACCCCGGCAACCCCCTCACGACGGTCGCGCGCGGCAACCTCGCGCTGCTCCTCCACGATTTCGACGCCGCGCTCGAGCTGGGCCGGGACGCCGTCGCCGAGCTTCCGATGAACGAGGCGGCGCTCGCCATCGTCGTGGACGCCGAGGTCGAGCTCGGCCGCTACGACGACGCCGCGGAGACCCTCCAGCGGATGCTCGACCGCAACCCGGCGCTGCCGGCGCTCGCCCGCACGTCGTACCTGCGGGAACTCCACGGCGACCTGCCGAGCGCCGTCCAGGCGATGCAGCAGGCGCTGGCCGCCGGCGCGCTCGCGGGCTACGACGTCGCAAGTGTCGCCGCCCTCCTGGGCGACCTCCACTACAAGCGTGGCGACCTGGCGGAGGCGGAGGCCGCCTACGATCGCGCCGAGCGGCTCTACCCCGGGCTCCCGACCGCCGCGATCGGGCACGCGCGCCTCCTCGCCGCCAACGGCGACCGCCCCGCCGCGATCGAGATGCTGCGGGAGGTGACCGACCGTGCGCCGCTCCCCGCCGCCCTCGTCCTGCGCAGCGACCTGCTCACCCTGGAGGGCCGCGCCGACGAGGCCGCCGACGTCGACGACCTCGTCCGGGCCGTCGCGGTGCTCCAGGAGGACGCCGGGCAGGCCGTCGACCTCGAGATGGCGCTGTTCGAAGCCGACCGCGCGGACGACCCCCAGCGGGCCGTCGAGCTCGCCCGGCAGGCCCACGACGCCCGCCCCGACAACGTCTTCGCCGCCGACGCGCTGGCCTGGGCCCTGCACCGCGCCGGGGACAGCGCCGCCGCGCTGCCCTACGTCGACCAGGCCCTGCGGCTCGACGCCGCGGACCCGCTTCTGCGGTTCCACGCCGCCGCCGTCCGTGCCGCGACCGGAGACGACGCGGCCGCGCGCGCAGACCTTCAGCGAACGTTCGACCTCACCCCCTGGTTCTCCTTCGCGCTGGCCGACGAGGCCGTCGAGCTCGCCGACCGGCTCGGGATCGAGGTCCCTGCAGAGCTCGACGCGCTGGGGGCGGCCGCCGGGTGAGGCGTCGCCTGTTTGCCGTCGCCGTGCTGGCGGCGCTGCTGGTGCTGCCGGCCGCCGCCGCGTCCGCGCATCCGCTCGGCAACTTCACCACCAACACCTACGCGGGGCTGGCGGTGACCCCGGACGCGGTCCGCATCGACTACGTGCTCGACCTGGCGGAGATCCCCGCCCTGCAGGCGCGGCAGCGCATCGACGCCGACTCCGACGGCGAGGTCGGCGAGGCCGAAGGGCGCCGCTACCGCGAGGACGAGTGCG
>JACCXR010000215.1 GCA_013696915.1 Euzebyaceae bacterium | reverse complement strand
CTGACCCGGCTAGCACGGGGGCTGAGCGCTGCCGGTTACGCCGTCTTGCGCTTCGACTTCACGGGTATCGGCGACAGCGGCGGGAGCTTTGCAGACAAGACCGTGACGCGAAACGTCGCAGACCTCGGCGCCGGCCGCGACCCTGCTGGTGCAGCGTGGCTTCGGGCCATGCGCGATGGTGGGCCACAGCCTGGGCGGTGCCGCGACAGCGGACGCCCGAGCTGGGCGACATGAGCGCCTTGTTCGTGACGCTCGAGATCGGTGAGGAAGGCTTCGGAGATCGTGAAGGGACGGCCACCGATCTCGACCTCGGCGGCTCCCCTGCTGCGGATCTGCTGTTCAGAGCCGGCGATGAGGCTGCGGACATGAGCCGGTGAGGAAGGGCACCCACGACGATGACCGACCGAACCGTGTGCAGCTGCGGCGCCGCGAGGAGTGGCAGCTTGAACGTCACCTCCATCTTGTCGGTGTCCGGCGGCGCGAGCAGCTGCCCGGGCCCGAGGTACTGGGTGCGCTCCTCGATGTCGGCGGGCAACTCACCGTCCGACCACTTCACCAGCGCGGCGTTGATGACGATGTCGGTGTTCTCCAGCGTCAACGCACCTTCCTGCTCCGCCGCCTCGACATCGGCGAGCGATCCCAGCAGGCGTGCGTCCTCTACCCACCTGGCCGCTGCACCCGCCAAGCGGGGGTGTCCTTGCGACCTGGCTCCGACGAGAGCACGACGGGCTGCTCATCGTCATCGAACAGGACCGCCGTGCCAGCCAGCCCGTCTTGTGCCAGCACCTTCAGCTTGGGGACGTAGACCAGGCCTTGCTCCCGCGCGAATTCGACATCGGACGCATCGGTCCGGATGAAGTAGACGTCGTTGCCGTCCACGGCGCCCTTGCGCAGCCGCAGCGTCACGAAGCCGAAGTCGCCCTCCCACTCGTCGGAGGTCGCGCGAAGTCGACGTCGTCGGCGAGCATGGCGCGGGCCTCCCCTGCGGCCTGCGGCGGCGGTGCGCCGGCACCCGGCGCCGCAGTCGCGGGTGGGGCCGTGACGACGTTGTCGTCGCCGTTGCCGCAGGCGGCCAGCAGGGCCGGCACCGCGCCCGCGGCCACCGCCAAACCGATACCTCGCCGTGACGTCCAGCTCAGGAACCCTCTGCGCGTCAATGCCATTTGCCCGCTCAGGATTGGTGACTGCTGGTTCATGCTCGTGGTCCTCCGCCTCGCCGTCGTGATGGACGGGACGGGAACCCGGTTCCCGGTTCACGCGCGCGTACTTCCGCGAATGCAGAAGAGGCTGTTGCGCGCTGTCATCGCGCCTTTGGTCGCGCGGTGTGGGCTGACCCATCCTCGGCAGAGCGTCTGCTGCGGAGCCGGCGCAGCGACTCTTTCATCAGGCACACCAGCTGTGCAGTCCCGCGGCAATCGGCACATTCGCCGAAGTGGCGTGAGATCTCCGCCGCCTCGGCAGCACCGACCTCCGCGTCGACGTAGGCGGAGACCTTGCGGCGGATCCTTCGATGCGACATCGCCTGCGAAACCCAGGCGCCGCACCATCTGATTCCCGGGGCGCGATTCCTGGGGGAATGAGTGCCTGGCGCGCTGGGTTGCCAGAGGCATGATCACTGCGAGGGGGGACAACGGCGCCGACCAGGCGTTCGACCGGTATGTCGTGCCCGAACTCGACGTGCTGTTTCGTGTGGCGATGTCCATCACCAAGAACACCGCCAACGCCGAGGACCTTGTCCAGGACACGCTCCTGCGGGCCTACCGCTCCATCGACAGGTTTGATGGCGCGCATCCGCGGGCGTGGCTGCTGACCATCATGCGCAACGCGCATCGCAACAGCCTGCGCCGGCAGCGGCCGGAGCTGCTCCGGGATCCGGACAGCCAGTTGGAGCAGATCGCCGACCCCGCCGGTCATGCGGCGAGCGCCGAGAACATCGTGATGGAGGGCACGTTCGACGCCGTGGTGGAGACCGCGTTCAACGAGCTGCCCCACCGGTTCAAGGTGCTGGTGGGGCTGGTGGACATCGATCAGCTGAGCTACAAGGAAGCCGCCGACATCATCGGGATTCCTGTGGGGACGGTGATGAGCCGGCTCCATCGAGCGCGCCGCAGGATCCGCGAACAGCTGACGAAGGCCGGTCTCACTCCCGGGACGTTGCAGTGAAGCGCCACTTCCTCCGTCGACGTGCGGCCTCGCAAAACGTCGACTGCCGGCACGTCGGCTCGTGGCTCCAGTCATACCTCGACGGTGAGCTCGACGAGGTGCGGCACCGCGACGTTGCCCGCCACCTCCGGGACTGCCGGCGCTGTGGCATGGAGGCCTCGACGCATCGCGAGCTGAAGGCGTCCCTGCGCCGCAGCGTCCCGACCCCGGAGGAGACGGCGTCGCTGAACCGACTGCGCGACTTCGCCGAGCGCCTCGCGGGCGGGTGATGTCGACCTCTCGTAGGTCGTCGCCGCGACGGGCGCCATAGCGGCCGCAGCTGCACGCAGGGAGTCGGAATGTCCTGGAAGAGGTCCGGGTTCCCATCCTGCTCGATCGGTACCGCACGGATCTGATAGGGAGCTGAATGTCATTGACTGACTTCAACGCGCTGGCCGCCCTGATCGCCGGACTTGCCGCGACCATCGTGATGACCGCCATGATGACGATGGCTTCCAAGGCCGGCATGACGCGGATGCCGCCAATGCCGCTGGTGATGGGATCGATGATGTCCGGTGACCGTCACAAGGCGATGATCATCGGTGGGATGCTGCACTACATCGTGATGGGCACCGTTGTGTTCGGGATCGGGTATGCCTTGCTCTTCCAGGCATTCGGATCGTCCGCCTGGCCGGTCGGAGTGCTGATCGGTGTCGTCCATGGCCTCGCCGTTGGGCTGGTCTTCATGCCGATGATGCCCTCGATGCACCCCCGGATGGATGCGCAGCTGGTAGGCGCTGGCGCACCGGCGCACGGTGCGGTCGTCCAGGAGGTTGGGGGCGAGGTGCGCCTTTCAGGCCCGGGCGTGCTCGGCAAGGACTGGGGCGGGATGACACCTGCGGGTCTGCTCATGGGCCACGCCGTGTATGGCTTGGTCCTCGCCCTGGTCTACACGGCCGTGGCGGCCTGAGAGACGCTCGCGCCACTGACTCCCGGATTGGTAACGAAGGATCGTCATGCCCCCCGCATCTCCCCAGACCGGCGACACCGCCCCGCAGCTGCACCTTCCGACCGTCGACGGGCAGTCGTGCGATCTCGCGGCGCTGCGGGGTCATCATGTCCTGGTGTCGTTTCTCAGACACGCCGGGTGACTGATCTGCCGCCACCACCTCGTGAAGGTGGTCAAGCAACGTCAGCGACTGGAGGCTCTCGACGCAACCGCCGTCTTCGTCGCCCACGACGATCCACGGGCCCTGCGGGAGTCCATGCTGGCCGGCGTCTCGTGCCCGTTTCCCGTCCTCGTCGACGCCGACCGCAGCAGCTACCTGACGTGGGGACTCAAACGCGCGTCCCTCGCCCGCATATGGCTGGACCCGAAGGTATGGCAGCAGTACGGGCGGCTCCTGCGATCCGGTGAACGGATCCGCACCGTGGGCAAAGACACCCGACAGCTCGGAGGTGACTTCATCGTCGATCCGGAGGGCGTGATCGCGTACTCCAGGCCGCAACAGCGTGACGACCGGCCACCAGTTGCCCACTTGCTGGCCGCCATCGAGCAAGGAACGACCTCTTCATGACCACCACCCGGATCTCCCCTTGGCCGCTGGCAGCGGGCGCAGTCTTGACGCTGCTGCTCGCGGCCTGTGCGCCCGCGACGTCCCGCGCCGACGCCGTACCGCCCCGGCCGGCTGCCGATTGGGCAGCCGTGACCGAGGCTGCGGACGGGCAGA